>JAWVYG010000569.1:0-2991 GCA_033722815.1 Halioglobus sp. | reverse complement strand
CATTTACTCAAGAACAAGGAGTCTATCATGCCTCATTTACGTTTTCGTGGTTTGTCCCGTGAAACGGTCAAACAAATCAGTAAACCTTTGGTCGATACCCACACTGACCGGCTCGACACTGCGCGCCCAGACCTTCGCGCAGAAGGCGGCCATGAAGGAAGAGATCATGCAGCAGGTCTACCCACGCCTGGGCACCGATGGAATCTGCCCGATCGTAGACCGCATCTTTGCACTGGAAGACGCCGAGGATGCGCAATCCTATATGCTCAGTGGGGAACACATGGGCAAAATCGTAATGACTGTTACGCCCTGACACAGTCACGCCGGTGCATCGTCACCGGTCCGGCGCTTTTAATAGCGAAAGCGCCCTAAAAAGTTCTTGCTTGGAGCGAAAAAGTCTTAACCGCTGGCTGTGCTCGTTTCTAAATACTCTTTGTTACTAAGAAATCGCCGTTTATTCCTTGTTTTAATCGCTTCTGGCTCTATAGGACCTGTCCCCTTATTTCCACAAGCGCTAGCAAAACACCTTGTTTTGCAGGGTTATAGCCATCCCGGCTAGCTTCGCAATAGGCCGGTGCTATACTCATTTTGAAGTCGGGGCAGAACGATCCAAGACCTTCATAATATGTTCTGGAACGGCGGTATGTGAGTGTTCGGGCACAGGGCGGCAACGAGCGGTACTCATAAGGTGTCACCTGGTGCGCGGCGCTCACGGCCCAATGCGGTGAGCCAACTAAGGGGTAGCTTATGAAACGCCACTATTACATCAGCGATGATCTTGACGACCTGGAAGTCATCGAAAAACAGCTGGAGGCTGCAGGGGTAAGCACACCCCAGATCCACGTCCTCAGCGAGGACGATGCCGGCCTGGAAGAACACCACCTGCACAAGGTCGAGGCCGTACTCAAGAAAGATGTCGTGCACGGCACGGAACTCGGCGCCGTCGTCGGCGTGATAGGGGCGGCCGCGGTGCTCGCGGTGGCCTACTACTCGGGCCTGACGGAAACGTATACCTGGGTGCCCGCCATCTTCCTGGCCATCATCATCCTCGGCTTCTGCACCTGGGAAGGCGGGCTGATCGGCATCCAGAACCCCCACGTTGATTTTCGCCGCTTCCAGGATGACCTGGATGCGGGCAAACACATCCTGTTCGTCGACGTGGACCCCGAGCAGGAATCGATACTGCAGGGCGTTGTTTCCGAGCACCCCAAGCTGCAGGACGCCGGTGAGGGCGCCTCTACACCGCGCATGGTAGTGATGGCGCAAAACTTTTTCCCCCGGTCCATGTGGCGCGTCAAGGCGCGCTAGCAGCAACGCGCGGCGGCGCCCGGTTCACCATGAAGTAGTTGCAGGAGAGCTTTGCCCATAAGTTAGTACCACTCTCTGACAATAACCAAAACAGGAACAGGCGGTTATGAAGCTTGTAATAGCG
Source organism: Halioglobus sp. (assembly GCA_033722815.1). Lineage (GTDB taxonomy): Bacteria > Pseudomonadota > Gammaproteobacteria > Pseudomonadales > Halieaceae > Marimicrobium. The sequence continues at coordinate 1,559 of JAWVYG010000569.1, read as the reverse complement.
CTGGTATTGCTTGTCGTTGGATCGGTCCTCTTTCACTGGTGGAGCCCGTGGTGGATGACCCCGCTGGCTTCGAACTGGAGCACGATCGATACCACCATCGATATCACGCTGTATATCACCGCATTCGTTTTCGTCGCCGTAAACCTGTTCATGGCCTACGCCGTTTACCGCTTCCGCTACACCCCCGAGCGTCGCGCTCACTACGAGCCTGAAAACAAGAAACTCGAAACCTGGCTGACCGTGATTACCGCGGTCGGCGTGGCGGCCATGCTTGCGCCCGGGCTGGTGGTATGGGCGGACTTCGTCGACGTACCCGAGGACGCGGACGAGGTCGAGGTGCTGGGCATGCAGTGGCAGTGGCACTATCGCCTGCCGGGAGAGGATGGCGTGCTGGGCGAGGTCGACGCCATGCTGATCAGCCAGGACAACCCCTTTGGCATGAGCCCGAACGATCCGGCGGGCAGCGACGACGTTCTGATAGCCAGCAACGAACTGCACCTGCCCATCGACCGGCCCGTCAAGCTCCTGCTGCGCTCGAAGGATGTATTGCACGACTTCGCGGTTCCGCAGTTCCGCGTGAAGATGGACCTCGTCCCGGGCATGGTGACCTACGCCTGGTTCACTCCCACACGTACCGGCAAGTTCGACGTGCTGTGCATGGAGCTGTGCGGCATCGCCCACTACGCCATGCGCGGCTACGTGGTCGTGGACGAGCAGGAGGACTTCGACCGGTGGGTGGCCACGCAACCGACCTGGGCCGACATGCAGGCCATCCCGCCCGGGGATCCCGTCGCGGGCAAGGCCAACTACGCCGTCTGCGCCTCCTGCCACGGCCAGCAGGGCGAGGGCAATCTCGCCATGAATGCGCCGCGGCTGGCCGGTCTGCCGGACTGGTACATTGCGCGGCAGCTCGATCACTACAAGGCGGGCATTCGCGGCGCGCACGAGCAGGACACCTACGGCCAGCAGATGGCGCCGATGGCAAACATGCTGGCCAACGACGCCGCGGTGCGCAACGTCACCGCCTACATCGAATCGCTGGAGGCCGGCCAGGCCCAAAACACCCTGGGCGGCGACGCTGAAAAAGGCGCCGCCCACTACGTCAGCTGCGGCGCCTGTCACGGCGCCGCCGGCGAGGGCAACTTCGCGCTGCAGGCGCCGCGCCTGGCGGGGCAGGACGACTGGTACCTGAAGCGCCAGCTGGAAAATTTCCGCCTGGGTATTCGCGGCGCGCACAAGGAAGACAGCTATGGCCACCAGATGGTGCTGATGGCGCGCTCGCTGCAGGACGAACAATCAATCGACGACCTGATGGCGTACCTGAGCTCGCTGTAAAGCGCGGGAAAGGTCGCCCTGGTAAAAGAATAACGAGGATTTCGGCATGCAACACGTGGCACTTGCGGACAGGCCCGACGAACTGCACGACCCGCAGTCGTTCATCACTAAATATGTCTGGAGCCAGGACCACAAGGTCATCGCAATACAGTACGGTGGCACCGCCATCTTCGTCGGCCTCGTGGCGCTGGTACTGTCCGGGCTGATGCGGCTGCAGCTCGGCT
>JAWVYG010000568.1:0-2991 GCA_033722815.1 Halioglobus sp. | reverse complement strand
GTGCCGCGCGGCGTCTGCGCGCGCACAAAATCGATCACGGTGGAACCCACAATTACCGTGTCGCCGGCAATCACCGGCGGCGAGGAATTGCTCACCTCGCCGGGCACGAGGCCCTCGCTGCCGTACAGTGTGACCGTACCGATCTCGCCGAAGCTGTCGCAGGGCTCGCCGTCGCGCGCATCGATGGCCCACAGGCGGCGATCGTGCGTGGCGAGGTAGAGGCGGTGGCGGCAGTGCGCGTCCCGCCCTACCCGCTCGTGCCGGGCATAGGCGACACCGCGACAGCGGAAGGGCCGGTCACCGCGCCTGTCGATGCCGGGGTCGAAGGACCAGCGCTGCTCACCGCTTGCCGGGTCGAGGGCGATGATCCGGCTGAAGGGTGTGCAGTAGACCAGCGAGGCACCGGCTTCCGCCGGCAGCAACAGGGGCGTGCTCTGGGTCGACGTCTTGTCCATCTCGGCGCCCAGGCGCGCGGAATCGCCGCTGCGGAAAACCCAGGCCACCTCGAGGTCGGCGACGTTGGCGCGATCGATCAGCGCGGCGTTCGAATAGTGCCGTCCGCCGGGATCGCCGCCGTAGTGTTGCCACGCACCCTCGCCGGCGAAGCCCGTCGCCGCGAGCAGCTGCGACAGGCCGAGAAAATAGGCCGCCGCGGTGCGGCGCGTGACCGGCATCAGGGCGCCAGCGGCGTGATGCGCAGCAGGGTCGGCACTCCGCCCTCGGACTGCCACGTCGGGAAGTGGGAGTTTGTGGTGTAGATGGCGCCGGTCTCCTCGGCCACCTCGATGTCCCGGGTGAAGAAACGCTGGCGCGGCATGGGATAGACCTTCCACTGCCTGGTTGCGATATCGAAGCCGAGGATGGTATCGGACTGGTTGCCGTTGACCCACACGACGCCGCGCTTGCGATCGACGTTCAGCGCATAGGGCACCTCGTTCACCACCGGCATCTCGTAGTGGGTGAACTTTTCCGCCACCGGGTCGTAACTGACCAGCAGCGAATCCTGGAAGGCGACGATCCAGATCGTACCGGCGGCATCGACACGCAACCTGCGCGGGCCGTTGTAGGGGAAGTCGATCATGGTGATGTCGCCGCTGTCACCGTCGATGCGCGCCAGGTCGTTGGCGTAGAGTCGCGCAACCCAGATATCGCCATCGGGCGCCACGTCGATACCGTAGGGCATGGGCAGGCCGATGGAGTCGTCGTTCGGCGACGGTGTCGGGCGCGAATCGGGATCGATGCTGAACAGGATGGGCAGCGACTTGAATATCAGCCACTCCCTGATGCTGCGCGCGGGCAGGTCGAAGATGGTGAACTCGCCGCTTGCGCGATCCAGCATGCCGACCTGCGACGACAGCGCCAGTGTGAACCAGACCCGGTCGCGCTCGTCGGTGCGTATGGTGTGCGGGTAGTAGCCGCCGGGCAGCTCGTGCGTGATAAATTTCTTCTCCTTCACATCGAACTCGAGCAGGGCCTGTTGCATGGACGGCGTGATGAAGATATTGCCGTCCCGTTTCGAGTAGGCGAAAGAGTGCACGCCCATGTAGTTGTACATCTTGGGAAAGACCTTGAACCGGTTGCCGAGTATGCCGCCGAGCTCCGCATCTTCGTCGTGCGGCACCTTGTAGACCGTGTACTCGCCCGTATCGGGATCGAGTTCGTAGATGCGGTCGAAAAGGTTGTCGCCGATGTAGATATAACCGTTGGGATGCAGCAGGAAATCGTGCATCTGCGAGAAACCGTCGCCGATGGGCCACTCCGTCATCTCTATGGCGGACAGGTGATCTTCCCAGGCGCGCGGCTCGGATACCGTCGAAGGGTCCTCCCGCAGCTGGCGGTACTCCTGTTGCATGACGCGCGCGACGCGCTCGTGGTATTGCGCAGGCAGTCGCGCGCCGTAGGTGTTCATGCGCTCGATAACACTCACCCACTGCTCTACCGTGCGCTCGTTGCGCATGAAGGGGGACGCCTGCTGGTGGCAGAAGGCGCAGTTGAGCAGGAAGCTCTTCTTCAGCGCCTCGTCGCCGCCGAAGCTCAACTGCGAGAGCCACACGTTCGAGGGGAAGCTGGCGATGTACTGCTCGCTGGTCATTTTCTGTAGGGTGACCTCCGCGGGCAACTCGTCCAGGTAGACGTCGACGAAGCCCTGGGCGCGCACGCGGTAGCGCACCGCACCCGACCGGGGTTGCAGCGCCACCCTGCCGTCATCGTCGGTGAAGCGCGTGATCACGGTCGCCGCCGTGTTGGTCACACCGTGCGGCGCGTAGCCGTCATCGCTGAGGTCCGCCGCGGGCACATCTACCGGCGTAATGGTCAGCATCGCGCGGGCAAGGGGGTTGCCGGCGCTGTCGACGACCCTGGTGGCGGCGGCCGAGCTTGCACAGGTAATGAACATACCGAGCAGGAATACCGTGAATCTCATGACATGCTTCCGGGCAGTGACTGTGAGACCGCGTATTCTGCCACTACCGCGCCCCGAGGTCATGGCGTACTGACCAATATCAGGCAGGAGCGTGCTTGCCGCCGGCTTCAGGTCAGCGGCGAATTTCTGCTACGCTGGCCCGCACTTGACCGGGAAAATCTCCATTGTATGCAGCGCCCAGAACCAGCCGGACGGGACCACGGCGCCCGAGCGCCAGCGCCAACCGCAGTGACCCCACCTCGATGAAACGGCCGCGCAGATGGGCGGCGCTGGCACTGCTGTGCGCCTGTGTTCTGCCGGGCGCGGCCGCCCGCGCCGACGTCACCGCCAGTGACCTGTTCAACGCAACCCAGGCGCTGGTCTACCAGGTGCGCGTCATCGATGTAGGCTCCGGTGACAAGTACGGCATCGGCTCCGGCTTCGCGGTCAGCGCCGGCGGGCTGGTCGCCACCAACTTCCACGTAGTGTCTTCCTTCGTCCATGAGCCGGAAAAGTATCGGCTGGAACTTGTGCGGCACGACGGCACCGTCGAGGCCGTGCGGCTGGTCAGCACCGACGTCATCCACGAC
>JAWVYG010000567.1:0-2995 GCA_033722815.1 Halioglobus sp. | reverse complement strand
GAGGTATCGCTCATATCCGTGCGCGATCGCAGCGGCGATACAGCCCACTACCCGATCACGGAGAACGTACACAAAGGCGGCATCCTGCGGCACTCGATCGCACCCGCGCGGGACCTGCCCGACGCCACGGCACGCGCCGCACAGGACTATATCGAAAAGGTCATGCAGGCGATGGACTACGTCGGAGTGATGGCAATGGAGTGCTTCGTCGTGGACGGCAGGCTGCTGGTGAACGAGATCGCACCGCGCGTGCACAACAGCGGACACTGGACCCAGGCCGGGAGCAAGACCAGCCAGTTCGAGAATCATCTGCGGGCCATCACCGGGTTGCCGCTTGGCAGTACGCACAACCACGGCGTTGCCGGCATGGTGAACCTGATTGGGACCGGGGTACCGACGCAGGCGGCCTTCTCAGCCGACTCGACCCTGCACTGGTACAACAAGGCGGAACGGCCCGGGCGCAAGCTGGGGCACGTCAACTTCAGCGGCTCCAGCCACGACGAGCTCCTGCAGGAGATGCACCGGTTCCAGCGCGAGGCGCTCGCAAGCGCGGCGGACGGTTAACGCCGTGTCACAACAGCTCAACTACAGGCACCTGCACTACTTCTACACCACCGCGCGCGAGGGTAGCGTCGCCGGCGCCGCGGAGCTGCTGCACGTATCGCCGCAAACCATCAGCGGGCAGCTGGGCGTATTTCAGGACTACCTCGGCGTGGAACTGTTCGAGCGCAAGGGCAAGCAGCTCGTCATGAACGACATGGGCAAGATGGTCTACAGCTATGCGGACGACATCTTCTCACTGGGCGCGGAGCTGCGGCAGAGCATCCAGAACAAAGACACCAGGGAACAGACGCACTTTGCTGTGGGTGTCACCGAGGTCATTCCCAAAATACTTTCAGTCAATATTCTCGAGAGCTGCTTCAGGCTGGATGGCTCGATGAAGCTGGTCTGCCGCGAGGGCGACTTCGATACCCTGCTGTCCGAGCTCGCCCTGAACAAGCTCGACCTGGTACTGACCGACCGGCAGCTGCCGCCGGGCATTCCCATTCGCGCCTACAGTCACTTCCTGGGTGAGTGCGGCCTGACCTTCTATGCCAGCAAGCACACCGCGCGGCGGCTCAAGCGACGCTTTCCGCAATCGCTGCACCAGCAGCCGTTCCTGATCTGTGGTGACAAGTCCAACCAGAAGATCAACCTGCGCTCCTGGTTCGAGCGCGAGGAGATAGCCCCGCTCGTGGTTGCCGAATGCGACGACAGCGCGCTGATCAAGTATTTTGGCCAGTCGGATTACGGCGTGTTCTGCACCCCCAGCATCATCGAGAGTCATGTCATGCAGCAGTACAACGTCGCCGTCATCGGGCGGACCGACGAGGTCAAGGAGCAGTTCTACGCCATCTCGCCGGAGCGCAAGGTCAAGCACCCCGGCGTCAGGCAACTGCTCGAGGCCACTTATGACATCTTCGAACAAAGCTGAGGTCACTATGGCATGGGTAAAGGCGCCGCACACTCTCACATCGACTTTGTCGATGTTTGGCGAAAGTAAAAGCAGCTTTTTTCGGGCTAGTACATGAGCGACCATCATTCAACAGGATATCGAAGCCGGAGGTAACCATGAACGCACCCATCCCGGAATTACGCACTCGCGATAGCGCTGTCCCTGAGAACGCCTTCGAGGTAGCGCTTACAGACGGCCCACTACAGACCGAAGGCAACGGTATGCCTGTTTTGGAGCTGCTGGCGGCCCTGGATCGCTACCAGCACCTGCGCGACATCAGCCACCGGGAACGCTTCGGAACACCCGACCCCCGGTGCAGGGAAGCGCTGTTGGAGCTCGCGAGGCTGCGGCAGGCGCTACGGGATATCGGGGCCGCTTCGGCGGCCACCGGCGGCGAGCTGCATATCGAGGCGTCACTGAACCTGAGGATGCTCCCTCGACAAGCCTGACCGCGCCCGACCGAAGGGCCATAGGCCGACGCAAGCGTGGCCACAGCGCGGGCCGGCACTGCCGGTCCACGCTTTCCCGCGTTTCCCCGTGCACACAGGGTCCCATTGCACCAATCCGAACAAACCGCATCCTCCAGAGGGCCATCGCGCTGTTTATCCTTCCCACACTGCCTTTATCGCCGCCCCCAAACGTCTTTTGACAACAGCGATTTCCGGCCGCTTGTGCCACATTACCTGACTGCCAAATGCGTATACGATAGCGGCTTTCGGTGCTCGCAAGGCAGACCCTATGGATATGCTGGATTTCGGTGGCAAGGGCGTGGTGGTAACGGCCGCTGGCGGGGGCATCGGCCGCGCCAGCGCGGAGATGTTCGCCCGCTACGGCGCCGCCGTCGTGGTCAACGATATCGACTCTGATGCGGCTGATGAAACGGTGGCGACCATCAGGTCGGCAGGCGGTGAGGCGGTCGCCTTCGCCGGCGATATTACGCGACCCGAAACGGTCGACGCCCTGGTGCAGCAGGCCTGCACCAGCTTCGGCAGACTGGACGTGATGTTCAACAATGCCGGGGGCAGCTTTCCCACACCCATGCTCGAGATCGACGAATCGGCGTACCGTCGGATCATGGCGCTGAACATCGACGCGACCTACTTCGGCACGATGGCGGCCCTCCGGGTCATGGTCCCGCAGGGTGGCGGCTGCATTCTCTCCACCACATCCGGCGCCGGCCTGGCGGCCATGCCGGGCCTCGCGGTCTACGGGGTCGCGAAGGCCGGCGTGATCTCACTCATGCGCAGCGTCGCCACGGAGTACGGCCGCCAGGGCATTCGCGCCCTGAGCATTTCACCGGGGGCCATGGAGACACCGGGCCTGGTGAGCTGGCTGGAGACGCTGCCCGGCGGCGTGCAGGGGTACAACGACGCCCAGCCACAGGGCCGCCTGGGCAGGCCCGAGGAAATCGCCAGCGCGGCCGTGTTCCTCGCCTCCGACGGGGCGAGCTTCGTCAACGGCGCGATGATCCCGGTCGACGGCGCCGTGCACTCGACACTG
>JAWVYG010000566.1:0-2998 GCA_033722815.1 Halioglobus sp. | reverse complement strand
TGGACCAACGCCATGATGTTCAACCAGGACGAGGAGATGGCGGCGGACGCGGAGGTGGCGGAGGCCGCCTCCGCCAACGTGATCACCTACGCCATGCAGCTGGCGGCCAAACACAAGGCGGATCCCAAGGACGATATCATCGGCGCGCTGCTGCGCGGGCACGGCGGGGTCGAGGGCCTGACCGAGGAGGAGTTCGTGTGGTTCTTCCTGCTGCTGATCGCGGCGGGCAACGAATCCACGCGCACCGTGACCAGCCACGGCATGCGCCTGCTGATGGAGAACCCCGATCAGCTGCAGTACCTGGTCGACAACCCCGACCGCATCGCCGACGCCACCGAGGAAATGATCCGCTACAACACCGCGTTCATCATGATGCGCCGCCAGTGCCTGGAGGACACGGAGGTCGGCGGCCAGCTGATCAAGAAGGGCGACAAGGTCATCCTGCACTACCACACGGTGAACCACGACGAGAGTATCTTCGGCGACGACGCCATGCAGTTCGACGTGCGTCGCCCGGAACGCATGCCCAACATGTACAACGAGCACCGGGCATTCGGCATCGGTCAGCACTTCTGTCTCGGCACCCACCTGGCGCGCCTGGAAGTGCGCATCATGTTCGAGGAGATCATTCCCCGCATGCGCAACCCGAAACTGGCGGAGGAGATTCGCTACACCCGCTCAAACCTGGTGAACGGCATCAAGAGCATGAAGATCACCTTCGACCCGGAAGTGAAGAAGGCCGACCAGGCCGCCTGACGACAGGCAGCTGTCGCGCAGCCCCGGCGAGCCATCGACCGGGGCTGTTTTGTGTGCGCCGATGGCGCAAATGTGTGAGAAGATGCAGGCGGGGACCGCTCCCGTCTCGCGTGGGGCTGCATCGACACGACAGTCATCTGGCAGAAGGATCCGCTTATGAGGCGCATTGGCTGGCTCTTGCTGGGCCTTGTCCTTGGCTCAGGGCTCACGACAGCCCTGCTGCTGCCGTGGGAAGGCGAGAGCAACCCCGATCTCGACCTGGCCTGGTCCGAGTTCATGCAGGGCCTGGATCGCGCAAAGGGGCACCTGACCGATCCGAAGAAGTTTCCCGCCCCTCCTACCGATCGCAACCTCGCGGAGGGGCACCGCTACCTGCTCGGGCACCTCAACCGCATGATCGAGGACGAGATGCGTGCCGACCCGCGCTTCCCGGAGTTCTTCCGCAGCATGGACATGTTGCGCAAGTGGACCGCGGAAAATCCGGACGCCCTGTACCTGAAGGCACCCATCGACGGCATGAAGTACTACGAGGTGCGCGGCAGGGCGGCGAACAGCGCCGCCTGGCGCGATTCCCGCCGCGACATCGGCGGGCCGCAGGCGCCGCGCATGGTGAGCTTCGCCACGATAACGTCGGTGCCGGGCGATACCGGCGACCTGCTGGAAATGGGCAACTGCCGCAACCAGACGCTGGACCATATGACGGCGTTCGATATCGAACCGGACGAGTCCGGCGAGTTTACGCTCATGATCGGTCCGGAGCGGCCGCCCGCGTACAAGGGCTATTTCCTGCAATCGCGCAAGCTCACGGACTGCCGCCGGGCAGGTACGAGCGAGGTGCGTGTAGCGACGCTGCTGTCCGTGCGCGAGATCTTCTCCAACTGGGCCGCGGAGCAGCCGCTGGAGCTGGAGATTCGCCGCCTCGACGCCGTCGGTGCCACGCGGCCGCCGGTGGACTCCGCCTTCATGGCCGGCAAGCTGCGCAAGATAGCCAGCGACCTGCCCAACCAGGTCGCCTTCTGGCAGCAGGTGCAGGAACTGGCGCTCGAGGTTAACCGCGACCTCAATTTCGACGGCAAGCGCGCCATGCCCATCAACGGCATCAATCCGCCGGCGCCGCCCTTTACCGCGGCGGGCGTGGCCGGCGCGGGGCAGCTCTACGCCGGCGGGCAGTTTGACTTTGGCCCGGACGAGGCGTTGCTGATCACGGTCACCGCGCCGCGGGAACCGCACTATATCGGGCTGCAGCTGAGCAACCTTTGGTTCGAGGGCCCGGACCAGCAGAACTACACCAGCAGCCTCAACGGTCACCAGCTGCCGCCGGCCAGCGACGGCTCGCGCTACTTCATCATTGCGCACCGCGATCCCGGCGTGGCCGGCTGGGTCGACACCACCGGCCTGGAGCGCGGCACCCACGCGATGCGCTTCATCTTCAGGGAGGAAGTGTCCGACGACCTGCTGCCACAACTGCAGACGCGCGTGGTGCCCCTGGCGGAGCTTGCCCGGCACCTGCCGGCGGATACGCCCCGGGTGTCGCCCGAAGAGCGCACCGGGCAAATCGCGGTGCGGCAGGCGCACATCAAGCGACGCTGGCGCGCCTACTGAGCTGGTCGGCTGCGGCGCCTGCGCCCTGGCGGTCACTCCCGATAGTTAACGGACTCCAGCCGGATGATGGCCGCCTCGCGCAGGCCGCTGACGCAGGACAGGTCGGGGAACTCCAGCTGGAACAGCAGCGTTTGCGCCTCGTCGATGATCTCGATGATTGAGCGTGACGCCAGGTCCAGTGTGGTGTAGCTCAACAGGTAGTCCCCTTGCTCCCCGCCCGCCTGGTAGACACTGGAGCAGGCCAGCGAGGACAGCCCGTTGTCGTAATTCCACATGATCTCGGCGGTCCGCGCACCTTCATCAATTCTGTAGCGCGTGGCCCGGCTGGAATCGAGCGATATGCCGGCGGGCGTCCCCGGGGGATTCTGCGTGCTGCCCCAGCCGTTGTTGAACAGGAGAATCTGGCCGGCGCCCTCGATGGTTGGCGTGTGCTGGCCGATAGGCACCGCGCCGTTGTCCAGCAGGGTGACTGAGAGTGCGCGCAGTGAGGGGTAGTTGACGAACCAGTGCTTGTTGTCATCGCCGAACAGCCACCGGATGGCGCCCGATTCATAGTCGATCTTGAACAGGAAATTCTCGCGGCTCGAAACGACCAGTGAGTCATCGCCGGGATCATAGGCCATGTCGTTGATGTGCAGCC
>JAWVYG010000565.1:0-3017 GCA_033722815.1 Halioglobus sp. | reverse complement strand
TATCGCCGAAAAAGGAAATAAGGGTTGGCGCGCCCGCGGGCAGCGGGCCGAACGGACCGTCGGGATCGACAAACGGCAGCGAGAAAGCCGCGGCATTGATGCGCACCGTCTTCTCTGTGCGTGAAGGCGTCCTGTTCGCGCGACTCAACGCCGCCCAGACGCTCTGTCCGTCGTCGATCTTCCACAGTAGTCGCGCGCTGGGCTGGAATTCCAGATCACTTTGCGCGAAGTCGTTATTCTCCAGTTTTGTACCGAAGACAAACCGGACGTGCTCACCAATACTGATTTCATCCTGTACAAATGCACTGATTATTTCATTGTTCTGCTTCTCGGGATCATAGGACACCGTGAAACTGCCCTCGAGCTCGTCCTCGATTCTTCGGTACCCGAGGCCCCAGGAAATATCATGCGACTCCACGGGTGAAAAGTTGTGGTGAAACTCGAGGTCAAGGGTACGTATCTCCTGTTCCAGTGTGATGTCGTCACGCCGGGTCTCATCATAGAAGGCCTTCACTTCCCACGCGGAGCCGCCAGCATGCGCTCGCCGCCAACGGGCGAGCAGGTTGTGCCCCCTCAGATCCGCCCGATCCTGCCGGAACTGCGGGAAACTGGTAAGACCTTCGAGGACACTGACGCTCTGCTCGGAGTCGCCGACATAGGCATCGCCCTGGAACGTAACCTCGTCCAGGTCAGTCGGCCGCCAGTCAGCGCGGAATCCAATCTGGGTGTTGTCCCATGCGTCATGCGCTTCACCATCGTCGATGCCGTCATAGTCGTCAGACTCGGATGCGGTCACATAGGCCCGGTACCAGCCATTGCCGTTCAGTTCACCGCCGTAACGCCCGGTTGCTGCAAGGTACTTGTTCGCCACCCTGACGTCGGCGCGTGTCCCGACCGTTTCACTACTGGATTTCGTTATTATGTTTACGATACCGTTTACGGCATTGCTTCCCCACAGCGTACCGCCCGGGCCCCGGACAACTTCTATTCGCTCGATATCGCCCAGTGGCGTGATCTGTGCGTCCCAGTAAACACCTGAATACAGCGGTGTGTAGACGCTCCTGCCATCTATCATCACCAATAGCTTGTTCGCCCAGCGACCGTTGAACCCCCTGACCGAGATCGCCCATTTGTTGGCATCGTATTGCGCCACATGCACACCCGGTACAAGGCGCAGCAACTCTGGCAACGAAGACATGCCCGACCTTTCTATGTCCTGCCGGGTAATAACGTGGACGGCCGCGGAGGCCTCGTTGAGCGACTGGCGCTTCTTGCTCACAGAGGTGACATCCAGTGTGATCAACTCCTCCAGAGAGAGCATTGTCAGGTCCGTCGAGGCAGAGGTGTGCGCCGTTGCTGGAAGCGGACCGCCGAGAACGACCGCCGCCACCGCCGCGCGCAACACGTTTAGACTGGAATTTGTTCGGCTGACACAAACAGCCCCGCTCGGTCTTATTGTTATACCCGTTCGCATCTCATCCCCCCGGGGTGCAGCCCGATGAACCCACCTACGGATTCATCCGCCTCGCTGCTCAACCTCCAAAAAAACTTGTCATCACAAGCGCTATCCAGATGCCTCGCCCACAGTGTGCGCAAGCTGCCGGGGCATCTCGAAGCGTGTCGTAAATGCCAGCAACTCCTCAGGCGTCATCGCCTCACCAAACATGTAGCCCTGGATGGCGCAGTTGCCCATCTGCGTAAGAATCCGATACTGTTCCGGCCCTTCGACACCCTCTGCCACTATCCCGAGACCCAGCGCCTTGGCCATCGAGAACATCGTGCTTACTATCACCTGATCGTCGGCATCCCTGGCCAGGTCAACAACAAAACTTCTGTCGATCTTCAGGTAATCGATAGGGAATTTTTTCAGGTAAGCCAGGGAAGAGTAACCGGTGCCAAAGTCGTCGATCGCCACTTCAACGCCCAGGTCCTTTATTCCCTGCAGCCAATCGAGACGGCTTTGCGCACTGCTCATAATTGCGCTTTCCGTCAGCTCGAATACCAGCGAATTGGCCGGGAAGCGCGAATCATCAAGCAGGCGCTTTGTCCCGACCAGGAATTCATCCTGGCGCAGCTGCAGACCCGACACGTTCACTGCACATTTCAGGCCCGCCAGCGGCGTCCCGGTCCATTCGTTCATCTGCCTGAGCACTTCACCCAGAACCCATTCCCCTATCGGCACAATCAGCCCCGTTTCCTCCGCAATGTTGATGAAGCTGGCAGGGGAAAGCAGTCCGCGCTCGGGGTGTTGCCAACGCAGTAGCGCCTCGAATCCCATGATGCACTCGGCAACGCTGTCTATGATCGGCTGGTAGTGGAGCCTGAGCTCTCCGTTCTGCGGCGCCTTGCGCAGTTCGGCCTCGAGAGCGAGGCGGTCGCGGGAGGTCTTGCCGGTGTTTGTGGAATAGTAGCTGTAACTGTTCTTGCCGATACTCTTGGCCTCGTACATGGCACTGTCCGCGTGCATGAGAAGAACCTCGAGACTGTCGCCATCTTCCGGAAACTGGGCCACGCCAACAGACGCCGTGACATTGAGTTCGTGGCCGTGGATATTGTAGGGTTTGGCTATCGACTGGAGTATGCGCGAAGCTACTTTTCCGGGAACAGACGGGTGGTCAAAGTCCGATACCAGGAGCAGGAACTCGTCGCCGCCAAAACGCGCCAGGTTGAACGCGGCGGAGCCGCTCTCTGTCTCACCGGGTTCCTGCCGGGACACCACGTCGTACTGGCGAATTTCCGCTGCCAGCCGGTCAGACACCTGCTTGAGCAGCAGATCACCAATAGAATGGCCAAGGGCGTCGTTTACCTGCTTGAAACCATCGAGATCGAGTACACATAACGCGCACTTACTGTCCTGGCGCGTGGCTGCTGAGAGTACCCTGGCCACATGTTCCTTGAACATGCGCCGGTTAGGCAAACCGGTGAGTTCGTCAAAGAAAGCCAGTCTGTGCAGTTCTTTTTCTGTTCGATGGCGCTCCGACACGTTCTGGAATATGCCGACATAGCTGAAGGGAGCT
>JAWVYG010000564.1:0-3018 GCA_033722815.1 Halioglobus sp. | reverse complement strand
TGGCTCGGCGGCATGCTGGCGGGCTTCATCAAGGCCGCCATAAGCCGCCAGCGCGAGTACCTGGCAGACGCCAGCGCCGTGCAATATACCCGCGACGCAGACGGCATCGGCGACGCCCTCAAGGTGATCGGGGGTTACATACCCGGCACACTGGTACACGCAGCGCGTGCCGTGGAGATGTCGCACATATTCTTCGGCCAGATCCAGCACCGGTTGTGGCAGGTATTCGCCACCCACCCGCCGCTGCGCCAGCGCATCGCGCGCATCGACCCGGACTGGGACGGACAGTTCATCGCGCGCAAGACCAGCACCTACGCGGCACAACCGTCGCGTCCCGGCCACGGCGAGATCGGCGTAGGCAGGGCGGCGGTGGTGGCCGCCGCAATTGCCAGCGCAGCGGAAGAACCGGCCCCGGAGGATGCAGACTTCGAGCCCGAGCCGGAGCAACTGGAACAGGAAACGGCGGAGAGGGAAGAGATTCCGGTGGCGCTGGTGCGTTACAGCCATGAACCACTGGGCGCCCAGGCTCTGGTATTTGCGCTGCTGGTGCACGACGAGGCGGAACTGGCCCAACAGCAGCTGGCAACCCTGGAACAATCGAAGGTCACCGGGCTGGCGGACCTGACCCATACCGTGTATCCGGCGGTCGCCGCGCTTGCAGCGCCGCGCAGACTGCCACTCATGGAGATGTGCCTGCCCGCCCTAAAAGCCATGTCGCCCTCCCAGTACAGGGTGTTCAAGAACTCGCTGCTGCAGCTGATCCAGGCGGACCGGCAGACCACGCTGCACGAATGGTGCCTGTTCCAGCTGGTACGCCACTACCTGGACCCCGAGTTCCTGCAGGTTCGTCCGAGCCGCGCCCGCTACAGCAAGCTCGACAAGGTTGCCTATCACCTGCGCGTGGTGCTGTCGGTGCTGGCCTACGAAGGCGGTGGCGACCCGGCCGAACGGTTTCGCCTCGGCGCAGATGAGTTGGGCTTTCGGGATATGGCCCTGATGCCCAAGGAGCAGTCGGGCGTCGCAGTCTTCAGCAAGGCGGTGCACACGCTCGCGGATGCCTACCCGCTGCTCAAGCCGCGAATCCTGAAAGCGCTGGTGCAGACCGCACTGTTCGACGGCCAGCTCAACGCCACCGAGACGGAGGTCATCGCCAGCATCGCCGCTGTCATGGACTGTCCGGTCCCCGACCCCGGCGCCCTGTAAGGGCGCGTAATTCACCAAAAACGCGCACGGCCGGCCTGCCACTTTACCGGGCCGGATTCTGTGCTAAGTTGTTACAGGCGTGTCCCTGGAAGGGATTCGCCAGTCACTACATTCGAATTCAATTCCGCAACCAGAACAAGGACGTTATGGCCATGGAAAATACCCTCCCGTCAATCACGGACGGGGGTGACCTGTTGTCACTCCCGGAGAAATCCGCCTACCTGCCATTGTCACGCACTACCGAGCGCGTGCTACAGATACTCATGGAAGGTGACCTGTCGCGGCTGCGTGCCGAGACCGTCGCCGAGTCCCTGGGCATGAGTGGCACGACGCTGCGCCGCAGGCTGCGCGCCGACCACACCTGCTACCAGTTCCTGCTGGACCGGACGCGCCAGTATCGCTGCGAAAAAATCCTGCGTGAAATGTGGCTGCCGGGAAAGTGCCTCGCCGACGAACTGGGTTACCTGGAGGTCAACAGCTTCTATCGGGCCTTCCGTCGCTGGACCGGGTTGAGCTACAGCGAGTACAAGCTGCGCTACTGCATGTGACGTTCAGCTGAAGTCGTCTCAGAGACGACCCTGCAGTCGATAGGCGTAGTAACCCACTATCTCGTGGAGGGCGTAGGTTGAGCGGGACAGGCTGCCCACCCCCGGCAGCCAGGCCGGAGGCTGGACCTCGGCCACGAGGCGCTTGTGGTCGGTCGGTGCCGGCACCACCTCGACCCCCTGTGCGGCGAACGCTGCCTGCGCCCGGCGCATGTGGAATGCCGAGGTGACCAGGAGCACGCGCTCCAGGTTGCGCTGGCGCAGGATCTGCGCCACGTACACGGCGTTGCCATAGGTGTTGCGGCTCTCCACCTCCTCGACGATTGCCGAGCGCGGCACGCCCATCACCGCGACAAGGTCGGCGATCTGGCTTGCCTCCGGGCGGTTTCCCTCGGCCGCGCCGCCGCTGATAATCACCAGGGGCGCCTTGCCGGCGCGATACAGCTCCACCGCGTGAACCAGCCTGTCGGCATGCTGGTTCAAATCGGAATAGCGCCCCATGTGTGTATGTCCGCGGGCCGCGCCCCCGAGCAGGACGATTGCCTGCGCCGGCTCCACCATGGACAGGGCGCGAGAGCCGTAACCCTCCTCGAGCCTGCCCATCAGGAAATCGGCGAACTGCGCGGTGGAACACAGGTACAACCAGCCAAAACCCAGTAACAGTGCGATGCCGCCGCCGCGCTGCTTCCTCAGGCGCAGCAGCAACAGGCCGAGGAACGCCAGGCACAGGCTGACGCTGAGCGGGTAGACGAACCACGACAGCAACTTGGTGAGCGAGTAGGAAATGACGACTCCAGCCCGGCGCCGCGGCGACGCCTGTCAGTTATAGCCCCGTGGGTTGGACTGCTGCCAGCGCCAGCCGTCCTCGCACATGCGGGCAAGGTCATAACGCGCCTGCCAGTGCATCGTGTCGCGGGCACGTCCCGGGTCGGCCCAGCAACTCGCGATATCGCCCGCCCTGCGCCCGACTATCTCATAGGGTACGGACCTGCCGCTGGCCTGCTCGAAGGCCTTGACCATGTCCAGCACCGAGACGCCGCGCCCCGTCCCGAGGTTCATCGCGTGCAGGCCGGGGCTGCGCTGGATATGCTCCAGCGCCACCACGTGCCCGTCCACCAGGTCCATGATGTGGATGTAATCCCGAACACCGGTGCCGTCGGGCGTGTCGTAATCCGCGCCGAATACCAGCAGCTTGTCGCGCAACCCGACCGCCACCTGGGCGATGTAGGGCATGAGATTGTTAGGCACACCCCGGGGGTCCTCACCGATC
>JAWVYG010000563.1:0-3019 GCA_033722815.1 Halioglobus sp. | reverse complement strand
CCTGAACCCGCCAGCAGCTGGCGGGTCTTGCTGGAGTCGAAGCGGGTCGGGTAGTTCACGTAGCCGATGACCTGCGGCGGGATCCCCAGGGCGGAGACCGCCTTCTCGCCGATGGCGCGCAGCGGGGGGGCGCTGCCGATGGCATCGCCGGCCAGTCGCGTGGCCTTGTCCAGGGCCGCCACATCCAGCGCGATGAGCCGCGGCCCATCCGAGACCTCCATCAGCACCTTGAGCAGGTCGCCCACGCGAATACCGTCGGGATCGGTGATGAAGAAGCACTCGTTGTCGTGGCCCGGCAGGTGGGCGAGGTGATCGATGGCGTCGACCACGTAATCCACCGGGACAATGTTCAGCAGCCCCGCCTTGTTGAGCACCATCGGCAGGCCCCTGGGCGTCACCGCGCTCAGGTTCTTCAGCAGCTCGAAGAAATAATAGGGGCCGTCGACCTTGTCCATCTCGCCCGTTTGCGAGTGGCCCACCACCATGCCGGGGCGATAGATGCGCCACTTCATTCTCTTCGTATCGCGCACAAGGCCCTCGGACTCGTGCTTGGTGAGAAAGTACGGGTGCTCCATGGGACCGGCTTCCTCGAACATGTCCTCGGTGAAGGTGCCCTCGTACAAACCGGCCGCGGCGATAGACGATGCCTGGTGGAAACAGCGCGCACGCAGGGCTTTGGACAGGGCGATCGCGTTGGCCGTACCCCTGACGTTGGCGACGCGCTGGCTCTCGTCGTCGGCTTCCATGTCGTAGATGGCCGCCAGGTGGAAGAAGTGATCGATCTTGCCGGCGTGCTGCTTGATCCAGGCCGCCTTGACCCCGAGCCGCGGCTCGCCCAGGTCGCCCTCGACGGCGACGACACGCTTCTTCCCGGCGCCCCACTCCTCGCGCAGTTCATCGACCTTGGGCAGGGAACCGCGGCGCACCAGCAGGTAGATGGTGCCTCCGCGCTGCAGCAGCTTCGGCACCAGGAAGCGACCGATAAAACCGGTACCACCGGTAACGAAATAGTTCATGCCAATCTCCTGGGGCGGGTCATGTGGTCAGCGAATCAGGCGCTCTTACGCTTGCTCGCCGCGGTGGGTTTTTTCGCCCTGGCAGTCCTGGTCGTCTTCGTCGCCTTCTTCGCCCGGGTCGATTTCGTGGAACTGCCGGACTTCTTCGTCCTGGTCGATTTGGTCGCCCTGCCGGACTTCTTCGCCCCGGTCGATTTGGTCGAGCTCCCGGGCTTCCAGGTCTTGCGCGCCTCCAGCGCGAGCTTCCTCACCCTGGCGATGTCGTCGTCACTGTACACGCCGTTGACGCCGGAGATGGCGGCGAGCTGCATGCCGTGCTTCAGCCCGAGCTTGTAGATCTCGTGCACCTTCTCCCATTCCAGGTTGCGGCCGAGGGTGAAATTCTCGAAGCGGCCCTCCAGGGCCAGCACGATGGTCTCCGCCAGGCAGGCGTAGACGACGCTGCGGTCCTCGAAACCGATGGATTTCATGTGCAGGTCGCCGGGCAGTGAGATCTCCCCGGACTCTATGACCAGCACGTCGGGGCGCTTGGCCACCTCCTCCGGCGGCAGGTCCAGCGGACGCGCCACGTCGGTAATCACGCAGCCGGGCTTGACCTGGGTGATGTCCAGTATCTTCTTGCCGGCCCCGGAGGTGGCGGTGACGATCATGTCCATGTCGCCGATGCTCGCGTCGCTGTCGGCATAGGAGGACAACACCAGTTTCACGCCCGGGGATTCGGCGAGAATGGACTTCTCCAGCACCAGCAGCTTGGCGGCCTCCGGCGACACCAGGTGCAGTTCCTCCGCCGTCCTGGCCAGCAGGCGGGCGCAGGCCGCGCCGATTGCCCCGGTGGCGCCCACCACCATGGCCTTGCCCTTCACCTTCTTGCCCTTTTCCAGTTTCACCAGGCCCAGGCGCTCCACCGCGTCGTGGGCCGCCCACAGGGCGCCCGAAGCGCTGTAGCTGTTGCCGGTGGTAATGGGCAGCGGCGCGCGCTTGGCGACGGTGACACCGGCGTCCCCCACCACTTTGGTGAAGGCGCCGAGCCCCATGATCTGGGCGCCGAGTTTCCTGGCGATATCGGCGGCCGCCAGCAGCTTGCGATAGGTGAACTCGGGGGCGTGGGACATGATCTCCTTCGGCGTCCCGCCGACAATGATCAGCCAGCCCTCCGCCTCCACGCCGGTGGGCGAGCGGATGCCCTCCACCTTGCTGTAGACAAACGGCGGCGTGTAGGCCACCGCCTTTTCCACCACGTCCATGACCGGACCGGGCGCGATATTCGACACCATCTCGAGTGGCTTGAGATGCTTGAAATACTGCTGCGACAGCGGGTGGATAACGAAGGCGAAGCGATTGATCTGCTTCAGGCCCTCGATCGGATAGAGCAGCCTGGGCTTGAGGTCCAGGTCGGTGAAGATCTCCAGGTAATCGTCGTGGGTGATGTCCGCCGCGGGCTTGTCCAGGGCGGCCATCACCATGGCCTCCATCACGTTCGGGCCTACGGTCTCATCGAACAACTGTATGCTGCAGTCCAGCACCAGTCGCACGCCCTTGTCCGCCAGCTCCCGCAGGCGCTCATCGGAGACCGTGGAGGTAATCACCGTCTTGCCTTCCAGTTCCTCGCGACCGTAGTGCTGCAACTGGTCGTAGAGGGCCACCACCACATGCGCATCCCTGACGGCGCGCTTGAGCAGCAGGTGATTGACGAACTTGAAGGGGGCCAGCGACGGCACCAGGGCGCGGCTGCTCTCGAGGCGCAGGATCGGGTGGCTGCCGGCGGCATACAGTTCCAGCGCCCGCAGTGTGTGCAGGACGTTGGGCAGGCCGAACTGTGCGATGGGGTCGGCGAATGACAGGTTGTCGGTGAACTCCGACATGATCGACGCCAGGCGATAGTTCAGCGTGCCCGAAAGGAACACCACCCGGGCGTTGTTGAAGATATCGCCGAGTTCGATCTGGGCCGAACGCACGGTCCACTCCTGCACGATTTCACGCAGTTTCGAGCCCGTGGTGATCGG
>JAWVYG010000562.1:0-3024 GCA_033722815.1 Halioglobus sp. | reverse complement strand
TGCTGCAGTCGCTGCAGGCCATCGACAACGGCGAGGAGAACCTGGCGCTGTACGCCAGTGCGGCGAAGGCCAAGCTGTGCCAGATCGCCGAGCGCGCCACCAACGAGGCCATCCAGATGAACGTCGGCATCGGGCTGACCGACGAGCACGAGATAGGCTTCTTCATCAAGCGCGCACGTGTGGCGCAGCACACGCTGGGCGACTATAACTATCATCTCGACCGCTATGCACAGCTGAGCGGCTTTTAGCCCGGTTACCCGAAGAACAGAGCGCAAGCATGAGTTCAGATCTCGAACGTTTTGTCGAGGCTGTGGCAACGATTACCGCCGCAGGCCAGCCATTCGAACTCGATACCGTTGAGATCGGCGGCCACGAGTACCGCAACTTTGCCGCGCTGCCGGCGAACCTCGGCGAGTACTTCAAGGTCATGCTGGGGCATGCGGAAAAAGATTTCGCCGTCTACCGCGACGAGCGCTATACCTTCGCCCAGGGCTACCAGCACAGCGCGGAGTTCGCGGCGGCACTGCTCGACCGCTTCGCGCTGCAGAAGGGTGACAGGGTGGCGATTCTCAGTCGCAATAACCCGCAGTGGATGATGTCCTTCATGGGGACCCTCGCCCTCGGGGCGGTGGCCGTGCCCATGAACGGCTGGTGGACCACCGAGGAATTCGACTATGGCTTCGAGGACAGCGGTGCGAAACTGGTCGTCGCTGACCGCGAGCGCATCCTGCGACTCGAGCCCATCGTCGACAAGCACGGGTTGACGATCATCAGCGTCGGCGATTGTACGGGTGTCGCGGTGGACCACACCCCGTTCAGCGACTTGCTGGACGCCTATCAGGGCGCGACGATGCCCCCTGCCGAGGTCGGCCTCGACGACTACGCCACCATCATGTACACCTCCGGCAGCACCGGTCACCCGAAGGGGGCGCTGTCATCCCATCGCGGTGTCCTGTCGGCGCTCTACAGCTGGATGTGTCTGGGTGTGGCGACGAAGATTGCCCAGACCCAGGAGACACGGGAGGAGGGTCTGCCGCCATCTGCACTGGTCACGGTGCCGCTCTTCCACTGCACCGGCAGCCACTCTGCTTTCCTGCTCTCGCTCGTGGTGGGCCGCAAGATGGTCATCATGCACAAGTGGGACGCCGAGGAGGCGCTGCGCCTGATCGAACAGGAGAAAATCACCTGGTTCAACGGCGTGCCCACCATGTCGGCGGAGCTGCAGGCGGCGGCGGAAACGACCGATCGCGATATCTCCTCGCTCACCGAGATCATGGCCGGTGGGGCGGCGCGGCCACCCGAGCAGGTGCGCAAGATCAGCGGCACGTTCAAGAAATCCGCGCCGGGCATCGGTTACGGTCTCACCGAGACCAACGCGCTGGGCACGGTCAACGCGGGCGCGTTTTACACGGCCAGGCCGAGCAGCGCGGGTCGGCCGGTACCGGCGGTCACCGAGTTTCGCGTCATGGATGAGAACGGGAAGGTGCTGCCCGCCGGTGAGCGCGGGGAGATCTGCATCAAGTCCCCGGCCAACGTGCTGGGCTACTGGAACAAGCCTGAAGCCACCGCGGAGGCGTTCATCGACGGGTGGTTTCACAGCGGCGACGTGGGCTACATCGATGAGGATGGCTTCGTCTATATCGTCGACCGCATCAAGGAAATCATCATACGCGGTGGAGAGAACATCAGCTGCCTCGAGGTAGAGGCCGCGATCTACAATCATCCCGACGTCGTCGAGGCCGCGGTATTCGGCCTGCCGGACGAACGCCTGGGTGAAATCGTCGGCGCCGCCGTCGTCCTCAAGGAGGGTGCCGGCCTGAGTGCGGACGACCTGCGCGCCTACCTGCAGGAGCACCTGGCGGGCTTCAAGATTCCCGCCCACGTGTTCTACCGTACAGAGCAGTTGCCGCGCATAGCCTCAGGCAAGATATTCAAGCGCCAGCTGAAGGCGGACTATACCGCGGAGCTCGGGCTTGGATAGGCGCGGTTTCGGCGTTCTGTCCCACCCTGTCGTGCGGAGCTGCGCGCGCGTTACCCCGCCCCGCCATTCCCCGTTACCGCCCCACCGAGGCGGTGTCGGCAGTCACCAGAAACAAGAGCAAGGAGAAGTGCAATGGACCTTGGCATAAGCGCCAAAGTGGCCCCGTTACTGGAAGAAGTCAAAGGCTTCATCGAACAGGAGATCCTCCCGGTAGAGGCGGATTACTACGCGGATATCGCAGTGGGCGACCGCTGGGAGTTCACCGATAAACAGAACAGTATCCGTGAAGCGCTGAAGGAGAAGGCGCGCGCGAAGGGCCTGTGGAATTTCTTCCTTACCGAGGGCGAGTACAGCTCGGGCTTGAATACCGTCGAGTACGCCTACCTGGCCGAAGAGATGGGCAAGTCGCACCTGGCCGCGGAGGTATTCAACTGCGCCGCGCCCGACACCGGCAATATGGAGGTGCTAGCCAAGTACGGCAGCGAGGCGCAGAAGCAGCAGTGGCTGGAGCCGCTGCTGAATGGCGAGATACGCTCCGCCTACGCCATGACGGAACCGGGGGTGGCGTCCTCCGACGCCACCAACATCAGCACGACGGCGGTTCTCGAGGGTGACGAGTGGGTCATCAACGGCGAGAAACACTACGTCTCCGGCGCCGGCGACCCGCGCTGCAAGATAATGATCGTCATGGTCAAGACCGACCCCGAGGCGCCCAGGCACCTGCAGCAGTCGCAGATACTGGTGCCGACGGACACGCCCGGGTTCGAGAATATCCGCCCGATGAACGTATTCTCCATGGACGACGCGCCCCACGGCCACATGCACCAGAAGTTCACGGACTGCCGCGTACCCAGGGACAATATCATCCTCGGTCCCGGCCGCGGTTTCGAAATTTCCCAGGGCCGCCTTGGCCCCGGTCGTATCCACCACTGCATGCGCGCCATCGGCGCGGCGGAGCGCGCGCTGGAGCTGTTGTGCGAGCGCTCCGTGTCGCGCGTTGCCTTCGGCAAACCGCTGGCCCGCCTGGGGGGCAACATCGATAT
>JAWVYG010000561.1:0-3026 GCA_033722815.1 Halioglobus sp. | reverse complement strand
GCTCGCCGAACCGGTAGGTCGGTGCGTACATGCCGATGGGCTGGTAACCCCAGGAACCGTCGAAGGGGTGCTCCGTGGGCGGCAGCAACTCGATGTGGGTGAACCCCATGTCCCCCACATAGGCGATCAGCTCGTCGGCGAGTTCGCGGTAGCTGAGCGGCCTGTTGTGCTCTTCCGGCTTGCGCCGCCAGGAGCCGAGGTGCACCTCGTAGATGCTGACGGCATGGTCCAGCCCGGTGCCGGCCTTGCGGTGTTCCATCCAGGATTCGTCACCCCAGCGGTAATCACTGCGATAGACCACGGAGGCATTGCCGGGGGGCGGCTCGAAATAGTGGGCCATCGGATCGGATTTCAGCGGCAACAGCCGCCCGTCCGCGTCGAGTAATTCAAACTTGTACTTGTCCCCGTTGGACACTGCGGGAATGAAGATCTCCCAGATGCCGCTGCCGGGATGCAGGCGCATGACGTGACGCCGCCCGTCCCAGCCGTTGAAATCGCCAATGACGCTTACGCGCAGGGCATTCGGCGCCCACACCTCAAAACTGGTGCCGTGAACGCCCTGCTGGGTTTGCGGTTGTGCCCCGAGTTTGCGGTAGATCTCCTTGTGCGAACCCTCCGTCAGCAGGTACAGGTCGAGATCTCCGAGCGTTGAAGGGAACCGATAGGCATCCTCGATCTCGTAGCTGTAGCCACCCGGCTCCTGCACCCGCAGGCGGTAATGCCGGAACTTCCCGGGAAACGGCGCGGAAAAAACCCCTCCACGGTGGACCCGCTCCATTTGCGCCAGTTCATTTCCCTTTCTGTCCAGCAGCCAGACCGCCTCTGCTTGCGGCTGCAGGGTCCGCACCGAGCGAACGCCGTCGATATCGTGAACGCCCAGCAAGGCGAATGGATCGCCATGCTGGCCCGAAGCCAGTGCGTCCAGTTTCCTGTCTGCGTCAGTTTGCATAGAGTCTCACCAGGTATTGTCGGGCTGCATCTTCCCACGTGAATCGCTGCTGGGCAGCGCACTCGCAGATTTTCCGCCAGCGCGAGGGGTCATCTTGTTTCAGCGCCAGGGCGCTTGCAACCGCGGCGACGAATTGCCGGGCCTGTGCACGCTGGCTGCTGCCGCGGAACTGGAACCCGGTTACGCCGTCGCGCACCGTGTCCCGCAGGCCGCCGACCGCATGCACCACGCAGGGCTGGCCCTCCCGCATGGCCAGCATCTGGCTGATGCCGCAGGGCTCGAAGCTGCTGGGCATCAGAAAGAGGTCACCGGCCTTGTACAGCAGGTGCGACAGGGATTCCGCATACCCGCGCAGGAAAAGAAAGTTTTCGTGACTGGCGGCCATTTCTTCAAGCTGCCGCTCCATGGCCGGGTCGCCGCTGCCGAGCATGATGAAGACGGCGTCCTGGCCATGTTGCCGAAGGATTGCATCCAGCGCAGTCTCGTCATTACTGACCGGCTGAAGAAACAGCGTGGTCTTCTGGCCCGTGATACGCCCGATGCTGGTCAGCACGGCAGGCGGGCGCCGTTTCGCCAGCCTGTCCAGGCGCTTACGGCTATGCCCGGTTACCAGGCCGGGCACTTCCGCGATCGCCTTCAGCAGACGCTCCCAGCCGGGCCTTCTACCGCCCGGCCCGGGATACACGCAGCCATTGAGGATGCCGCTCAACCGGCCGTCGATCTCGGACTGGCGCAGATCGTCCTCCAGGCCCTCACCACCGATGAACCCGCTGGCCGGGTCGCTGGGACAAAGGATGTCCCGCGCGTAGCCCGGCGAGACCGTATTGATACCATCAGCCAGGCGGATGGCGGCCGCCATAAGGTTGACACAGTCGGAATAGCGCGGATCGACGACCGTCTTCTTCGTGAACCGCAAACCGGGAAACCAGGCCCGCACGGAAGAGCGATGCCCCTCGAATGGCCGAATGCCCTGGTAGGCGAGGTTGTGGATCGAAAACACGCAGCGTGTCCTGCGCAGCCTCGTCAGGCCTTTTCCGAATCGCCTCAACAGGAACAACGGCCCGAGGTGCCAGTCATGGGCATGGATGACATCCGGGGCCTGCTCCGCCCGTTCCGCCCACGCGGCAAGGACCGCGCTGAAGAAAGCAAAGCGGGTGGCGTCGGAGGCGAAAGGGTCGCCCGGGCCATCGTCAAAGTAGATTTTGCCGGGATGACCCGCCGTGATCTGGCCGTGCTCGACCACGTAGGTCGTCACTCCGGGCTCGCCGGCATCGACTTGGTAAAGCGCGGCGATGCGGCGTCTGCCGCCGAACTGGATCGGGATGGATGCCACCTTGCGGCTGCCGGGAAGACAGTGGAAACGGCCATAGGACGGTGTGAATACGCAGACCTCGTGCCCTTCCCCGGCCAGCGCAACCGGAAGGTCGCGCATGACATCGCCGACACCGCCCACTTTGCCGCCCGGCAGAGCATCGTTTTCCGCTGCCGCCATCCAGATCAGCATCTGATCACCTTCCCCACCTTGCCGCCAGGCCCCGCGCAATCAACGCGTGAAATGAAGCGACTGCCCCAGCATGTCGGGTGTAACGAGAACACGCCCTTTTTCCGTCACGCGGAAGCCGCGGCCACGGTCCTCCTCGAGATCGAAACCGATACGCATGCCTTCAGGAATTTGCGACCCACGATCCAGTATGACGTTGTTGAGCTGTGCGCCACGGCCGATATCGCAGCTGGGGAGAATGACCGAGTTGGTCACCACGGCATGAGAGTTGACCCGGCTGTTGGAAAACAGCAGCGACTGCCGCACCGACCCGCCCGAGACAACGCAGCCGGCAGAGACCATGGAATTGAATGCCTCGCCCCTTCGGCCGGGCTCGTCGAACACGAACTTGGCGCCCGGCAACTGCACCTGCGAGGTATAGATCGGCCAGTCGCGGTCGTACAGGTCGAGTTGCGGGCGCACCTCCACCAGCTCCTGGTTGGCCTCCCAGAACGCATCCAGCGTCCCTACGTCGCGCCAGTAGTGCTCTTCGTTCGGGCTGTAGCCCTGGAACGGGAACGCATAGGCGCGGTAATG
>JAWVYG010000560.1:0-3026 GCA_033722815.1 Halioglobus sp. | reverse complement strand
GCCGGGGGTGGAACTGCTCGGCGACCTCTCACTGTCTGCGACGGCGAGCTGGCAGGCCGGCGATGCGCTGCGCGTGCGCGGCGAGACGCGCGTACTCGCGCCGCGCGTGGTGCGTCATTTCGGCGAGGGCGAGAGTGTCTCGGCAGCCTGGGAGTCGGCGCAGCTCGAATTCAGCCGCGACGGCGCAGCCCTGCATCTGTCCCTCTTGCTGCAGCGCGATGGGCGCACCGAGGCGAGCGCCCGGCTTGCATTGCCCACCGACAGGGCCGGTCCATTGTCGGGCGAGCTGGCGCTCGACGGCCTGCAGCTGGTACCGATGGCGCCCTTCATCCCACAGATCGGACTGCTGCAGGGCGCGATCAGCGGACGGGTGGTGTTGGCGGGCACCGCAGCGGCGCCGCGCGGCTCAGGCCGCTTGACGCTGACCGAGGGAGGAGTGATGGCAGCGGGCAATCCGACGACGCTGAGCGGACTGGAACTGGATCTGGACTTCAGGGGACAGCGGGTGCGGATCGACGGTACGGGTGTGTTGGGCGGCGGGCCGCTGCGCCTGTCCGGTTGGCTGGACACCGTGCCCGAGGCGCGCATCACACTCTCCGTGCAGGGCGAGGCGCACGAGGTGCTGTATCCCCCCGCGACGTCGCTGCGGCTCTCTGAACGGCTGCTCATTGACGCCAGGCGCGATTATTTCGGTGTCAGTGGCGATGTCACGGTATTGGGCGGCACGCTGGTACTCGAGGAACTCCCCGAGGGCGGTGTGGCCCTGTCTCGGGATGTCGTGGAGGTGGATTACGCGGGTCGTGTGCTGCGCGAGGAGCTGCCTTTCGACACCAGTGTCGACGTCAGGGTAGAGCTCGAGAAGGGTTTCACCGTCACCGGTTCCTTGCTACAGGCCACACTGGCAGGCGGCCTGCAATTGAAGCAGGACGTGGGCAAGCCGCTGCAGGCCTTTGGCACGCTGGCCACCGGCGGCGGCGAACTTCGCGCTTACGGTCAGCGTCTCGTTCTCGAGCGCGGGGCGATCAGTTTCAGCGGCCCGCCCGGGGATCCCGACCTCGACCTGCGCGCCAGCCGCCAGATACCCCGGGACAAGGTCAGCGTGGGGTTGCACGTCCGCGGCAGGCTGGGAGGAGAGCTCGAACTGGACCTCTATTCAGATCCCACCATGTCGCAGGCGGACGCCATGTCCTACCTGCTGCGCGGCAGGCCCATGGATACGGGCGCTACCGATGGTACCTCGCTCGCTCTCGGCATGGTTACCGGGGTGGTCAATCGCTCTACGCTGGTGTCGAACCTGAACCGTGTCCCCGGTGTCAGCGATATCAACTTCGGCGCTGAGGGCAGCGGTGAGAACACGGCCGCCACGCTCAGCGGCTACATTGGCGAGAGGCTCTACCTCTCCTATGGTCTGGGCGTCTACGAGCCGATCAGCACCCTGACGGCGCGGTTGTACCTGCAGACCCGGTTATGGCTCGAGGTAGTCAGCCGCCTGGAAAATTCCGTCGATCTCTACTATGCGTTTGACATCGACTGATACCCGGCTGCTACAGCCAGCGAATCCGGCGGAACAACAACAGCATGGTGACGGCCAGCACCGCCATTACGCCCAGCACCGCGAAATAACCGTAGCGCCAGGCCAGTTCCGGCATGTTGGCGAAATTCATGCCGTAGATGCCCGCGATGAAGGTCAGGGGCACGAACAGGGCTGAGATGATGGTCAGCACCTTCATGGTCTGGTTGAGGTCGTGAGAGCTGACGGAGATGTAGCCCTCCACCAGGTCGCCGCAGATTTCGTAGTACATCTGGCATAGCGAGTACAGGCGCTCGCAGCGATCGTACAGGTCACGCCGGAAGTGTTCCGATTCCCCGTCCTGTCCCAGGAAGGGCGTGCCTTCACGCCAGATATGCTCCGCCAGCACCTTGTGGTAGTTGAAAATACGGCGCAGCCGGCGCAGCCGGGAGCGGTAGGCCACCAGCTCCTTCATCTCCTGCTCGGAATGATCGGTCAGCAGTCCGTCCTCGAGGTCTCCAAGGCGGTCCTCGAAGGCTAGCAGCTGCTCCAGGTAGCGGCCGCAGGCGTAGTGCAGGATGCGCAGTGCGAGGTCGCCGGGGTGCGACAGCAGTTGGTTCTGTCGCTCGCCTTCCCAGTGGGTGTTGAGGCTGATGGAACTGCCGCGGTGCAGCGATACCAGAAAATCCTCGCCCACCCACAGTCCGATCTGCTGCGGGATCAGTTCCAGGCTGTCGTCGAGGCTGGTAATGCCGCGAAACAGGATGAACGTGCTGGTATCGAAGTGTTCCACCTTGGGGGGGTGTCGTGGACGAAAACTGTCGTTGATTGCAAGCTCGTCGCAATGCAACGATTCGAGAAGCTCCCGCGTGGCCGTCGAAGGGTCGCCCTCGATATCCAGCCACAGCCGGCTGCCCGGGGATGCGCGCCAGCGCTGCAGCAGCTCCTCTCCGCCCTCGAGAAGATCCGCATCGCGGGACAACAGCATTGCTCGTATCATGGGCCTTTCCTCCGCTGCGGCTCGCCTGATTATAGATCCGGGGACCGCGGCCAAGGAACACGGCGGAAACGAGAAATAGTGCCAGAAAAGGGCTATTCTCACTGGCGGGCGCCTGGTCCAGACTCGCGCGCTGATGAAACCGGCCATGGCGACCTGGCCCTGGCGGCCCTGGCCTAATTTAGGAACGCGCAACATGATCGATCTGGAAAAGATTTCCGCCTGGCTGGGTACGCCGATACTGGCGGTCGGTGAGACTTCCCTCAGCCTGGGGCAATTGCTTTCCGTGCTGCTGTTCGCCCTGCTGGGCATCCTGTTCGTGGTGTGGAGCGCTCGCCTGCTGCGCCGGCGGCTTTCGAACCGGCCCAATGTCAGTGCGGATGTCATTCAGCTGCTGAACCGCGCCTACCTCATCCTGGGCTTTATCATCGTCGGCTTCCTCGCGCTGGACTTTCTGCAGGTGCCGTTGACCGCCTTCGCCTTCATATCAGGCGCCGTGGCCATCGGCGTGGGTTTCGG
>JAWVYG010000559.1:0-3027 GCA_033722815.1 Halioglobus sp. | reverse complement strand
GTCCAGTTGAACGACGGGCTGTTGTTGTAGACCAGCTTGGCGTTGGGGATGACCTCGCGGATGCGGTTGACCATGCCGCCGATCTGGCCCACGTGGGGCTTCTCGGTCTCGATCCACAGCAGGTCGGCACCGTTCTGCAGGGAGGTGATGCAGTCGAGAACGCAGCGATCTTCACCCGTGCCCTTGCGGAACTGGAACAGGTTGGAGGGCAGGCGCTTCGGGCGCAGCAGCTTGCCGCCGCGATTGATCACCACGTCCCCGTTGTTCATGTCCGCGACATCCACTTCCTCGCAGTCGAGGAAGCTGTTGTACTGGTCCCCGAGGTCGCCGGGCTCGTTGGTGACGGCGATCTGCTTGGTCAGGCCCGCGCCGAGGGAGTCGGTACGTGCGACGATGACGCCGTCCTCGATCCCCAGTTCCAGGAACGCGTAACGCACGGCACGGATCTTGGCCAGGAAGTCCTCGTGGGGAACCGTCACCTTGCCGTCCTGGTGGCCACACTGCTTCTCGTCGGACACCTGGTTCTCGATCTGGATGGCGCACGCGCCCGCCTCGATCATCTTCTTCGCCAGCAGGTAGGTCGCCTCGGCATTGCCGAAGCCGGCGTCGATATCCGCGATGATGGGTACGACGTGGGTCTGGAAGTTGTCGATCTTGTTCTGCACTGCCTTCTCGGCGACCTCGTCGCCGGCCTCGCGCGCGGCGTCCAGCTCACGGAACAGGCCGCCCAGCTCACGGGCATCGGCCTGGCGCAGGAACGTGTACAGCTCCTCGATCAGGCCCGACACGGAAGTCTTCTCATGCATTGACTGGTCGGGCAGCGGGCCGAATTCACTGCGCAGCGCAGCGATCATCCAGCCTGACAGGTAGAGGTACTTCTTGTCGGTGCTGCCGAAGTGCTTCTTGATGGCGATCAGCTTCTGCTGGCCGATGAAACCGTGCCAGCAACCCAGGGACTGGGTGTACTTGCTGGTGTCGGCGTCGTACTCCGCCATGTCCTTGCGCATGATGGCCGCGGTGTAGCGGGCGATATCCAGGCCGGTGCGGAAGCGGTTCTGCAGGCGCATGCGAGCCGCCGACTCGGGGCTGATGGCGTCCCAGGGGGCGCCATTCTCGTCGCGCAGCCTGGCCATATCAGCGATTTCGTTGTGGTAAGTGGACATGGTGGTACCCCTCGATTTGCGGAAACTGAAACTACGGACAGACCCGCTGCAGGGGCCCTCGGGCCGCGCTCGGGTCGACTTGGGGTAAGTGTAGTAACCACCGCTCCATAAATGAAATTAATGGGAAAGATATTTGTTATTCACACTGTGAATCTTTTCCCGAGAGACCGCCGCTGCCGGCGTCAGCCGGCCCGCAGCAGGCTCTCTTTCAGCTCGCGCTTGAGCACCTTGTTGGTGGCGTTGCGCGGCAACTGGGCGTCGCTGAAAAACACCCTGGTGGGCACCTTGTAGCCCGCCAGGCGCTTCTTCGCGTGGGCCACCAGCGCCGCGTCATCCAGCGCGGCGCCGTCGTGCAGGTGCACTACCGCGGCCACCTCCTCGCCCCAGCGCTCGTGGGGCAGGCCGATGACGGCGACCTCCTTGACGGCGGGGTGCTCCAGCAGCTCGTTCTCGATCTCTATCGGGTAGATGTTCTCACCGCCGCGAATGATCATGTCCTTGGCGCGATCCGCAAGGTACAGGAAACCGTCCCCGTCGAGGTAGCCGATATCGCCGGTCTTGAGCCAGCCGTCGACGATTTCCTCGGCGTTCACCTCGGGCCGGTTCCAGTACTGGCTGATGTTGGTGGGGCTGCGCACCCAGATCTCACCGGTCTCGCCCTGCGGCAGGTCCCCGCCCTGCTCATCGCAGATGCGGAACTGGGCGATCGGGTGGGGAAAACCGGCTGAACCCGGCTTTTCCACGAACGCGCGGCCGGTCATCGAGGCGCCCTGGGCATTGGTCTCGGTCATGCCCCAGCCGGTGCCGGAGAAATTCTGCGGCAGGTGTTCGCGCAAAAGGGCCGAAACGCGGGGCGGCGTCGCCGCGCCGCCGATGCCGAGCGAGAACAGGCTGCTGGTGTCCGCCTGCGGGAAGCGCGGGGATTCGAGCAGGTCGAGGATCATGGACGGGGCGGCGGCGATGGTCGTGATGCGTTCCTGTTCGATGTAATCCAGCGCGCGCTCGACATCCCACTTGTACATCATGACGATGCGGCGGCCGCCGCGCAGGTTGGCGAAGAACTGCGCGTGGCAGCCGCTGACGTGAAACAGCGGCACCGCCAGCAGCGAGGTGGGCTCAAAGCCCTTCTCGAGCATGGCGCCGATCAGCTCGCCGTTGGTCATCGCCGCCGCGATGGCCGAGCACTCCATGTTGTAGATCGCCTGGCAAATAGCGCGGTGGGTGGATGCCGCGCCCTTGGGCTTGCCGCTGGTGCCGGAGGTATACATGATCATCGCCAGGTCGCCCGTATCGATGTCCACGGGCGTTAGCGCCGCGCCTTCGCGCCCCGCCAGGAACGCCGGCAGGCCCGCCGGGTCGGCCGGGTCCGCCGGCCGCGCAATCACCAACGCCACCCCGCCGGCGGCGAGCTGCTCGTGGATGCCGTCGTAGCGCTGCTGGTCGCAGATCACCAGCTTCGCGCCGGCATCGTTGACCGTGTAGATGACGTCCGCCGGCTGCCCCCAGCTGTTCACGGGAACGACGACGGCGCCGACGGAGACCACGCCGATGTACGCCGCCATCCACTCCGGGTAGTTGCGCATGGCCAGCGCCACCCTGTCACCCTTGCCGATCCCCGCGCCCTGCAGGGCCGCACCGATGGCCTCGGCCTCGTCCAGCAGCTGGTTGAAGCTGCGCCGCTCACCCTCGTACACCAGGAATTCGCGGTCACCGTGATCCCGCGCCGCGGCCAGCGCCTCGGGCAGGGTAGCGGGCGCATTGACGTAGACGCGCATGCCATCGGGCGCATCGCCCAGCTCAAAGGGCGCACCGGGTGCCGTCAGCTGGGCCATCGCCTCCTGGAATTCCTGCATCAGTGTCTGGG
>JAWVYG010000558.1:0-3030 GCA_033722815.1 Halioglobus sp. | reverse complement strand
TGCCCTGGGCGTTGTTGTCGAGTTCGCGCTGGATATCCTCGGACGACAGGCCGGCGGCGCCCTTCAGCGGGATCTTCAGGATGTCGTCCACCGTCGCCTCGTGGCGCCCGAGCAGTGCCTGCTGGCGCTCGGCGACGTTCACCTGGTGGTAGTGCATGGCGTGCAGCGTAGCCGCGGTGGGGGAGGGCACCCAGGCGGTGCTGGCGCCGGAGCGGGGGTGGCCGATCTTCGCCTCCATCATGTCCGCCATCCGGTCCGGCATGGCCCACATGCCCTTGCCGATCTGCGCCCTGCCGCGCAGACCGCAGCGCAGCCCGACGTCGACGTTCCAGTCCTCGTAGGCGTTGATCCAGGTCTCCTGCTTCATCGCGCCCTTGGGGGTCATGGCGCCGGCTTCCATGCTGGTGTGTATCTCGTCGCCGGTGCGGTCGAGGAAACCGGTGTTGATGAACACCAGTCGTGACTGCGCCGCGCGGATACACTCCTTGAGATTGACCGTGGTGCGACGTTCCTCGTCCATGATGCCCATCTTGATCGTGTTGCGGGGCAGGTCCAGGGCGTCCTCGATGCGATCGAACAGCTCGCCTGCGAAGGCCACTTCCTCCGGGCCGTGCATCTTGGGTTTGACGATGTAGATGCTCCCCGCGGGGGAGTTGCGCAGCGCGGGGTCCGGCTTGTTCAGGTCGTGCAGGGCGATCATCGCGGTGAACAGGCCGTCCATGATGCCCTCGGGAATCTCCTGCCCCTGTGCGTCCAGAATGGCGGGGTTGGTCATCAGGTGGCCGACATTGCGCACAAACAGCAGGCTGCGCCCGGACAGCACCAGCTCGCTGCCGTCCGCGCCGGTGTAGGTGCGGTTGGCATTGAGCCGGCGCGTCACAGTCTTGCCGCCCTTGCGGAAGGAGTCCTCGAGGTCGCCACGCATCAGGCCCAGCCAGTTGCGATAGGCCACGACCTTGTCCTGCGCGTCGACCGCGGCGACGGAATCCTCGCAGTCCTGGATGGTCGTGAGGGCCGCCTCGAGCAGCACGTCCTTGACGCCCGCTGCATCCGTCGCACCCACCGGGTGCTCGCGATCGACCTGTATCTCCGCATGCAGGCCGTTGTGGCGCATAAGGACGGCGTCGGGCGCGTCGGCCGCACCGTTGTGGCCGCGAAACTGCTGCGGGTCCGCCAGCGGCGTGCTGCCCTCGGCCAGATCCACCTGCAGGCCGTCGGCGGTCACGCGGTAGGCGCGTGCGTCGGCGTGGCTGCCCGACGCCAGCGCAAAGTGTTCGTCGAGGAATTTCCGCGCGTAGGCGATGACCCTGTCGCCGCGCACCGGGTTGTAGTCGCCCGCGCGTACCGCGCCGTCGTCCTCGGGTATGACGTCGGTGCCGTACAGCGCGTCGTAGAGGCTGCCCCAGCGCGCGTTGGCGGCATTGAGCGCGTAGCGCGCGTTCATCACCGGTACCACCAGCTGTGGGCCGGCCAGCGTCGCCACCTCGGCATCGACGTTTTCCGTGCTGATCTCGAAGTCCGGGCCCTCGGGGAGCAGGTAGCCGATCTCCTGCAGGAAGCTGCGGTAGTCGGCCGGGTCGTAGTCCGCCCCGGGGTGCTCCTTGTGCCACTGGTCGATCTGCGCCTGCATGTCCTCGCGCACCTGCAGCAATTCGCGGTTGCGCGGGCCCAGGCTCGTCACCAGTTCCTCCAGCGCCGACCAGAACGTGGCCGCTGCAATGCCGGTGCCGGGCGCGATGTCCTCTTCCAGCAGTTGGTGTAATTCGGTGGCGACCTGCAGGCTGCCCTGCTGCACGCGTTCGGTCATGTCGGTGGTCTCTCGGTTTTCGGTTTGCGGGGGTTTAAAGCGCAATGGCGGAAGTGTAGGACCCGGGGCGGAATTTAGCTAATTTATAGCTATTATCGCGAGCATAGCGGCGGTGAATAAAAAGCCCGTTCACGGGGTTGCTTCGAGCCCGTCCAGTTCCCGCGCGGTGTCGGCGATGATCTTGCGCAGCCACTTGTTGGCGGGGTTGTGTTGCAGCAATGGGCTCCAGGCCATCTTCAGTTCCAGCGGCGGGATATCCAGCGGCGGGTCGCGCAGCACGACGCGGGGGTTGTCCAGTTTCAGCTGCGCCGCGCGGGTGGGCAGGGTGACGATGAGGTCATTCTGCTCCGCCAGGGTCATGGCCGCCTGGTAGTGGCGGGTGAACACGCGGATCTGGCGCTTCTTGCCGAGCTTGTCCAGCGCGGCGTCGACCCAGCCCAGGCGCTGTACGTCATCCGGGTCGACGCCCACGCCCACGCCCATGCCCGTCTTGCTCACCCACACGTGCTTGGCCAGCAGGTAGTTGTCCAGGGTCCAGTCCTCGAGTACCGGGTTCTGCGGGCTCAGCACGCAGGTGAAGGTGTCGTCCCACAGGTGAATCTGGTGAAAGGACTGGGGCATGGAGTCGAAGCGGTTGATCAGCATGTCCACCTTGCCGCGCTCCACGTCGAGGAAGCTGACGTCCGAGGGCGTCATGATGTCCAGGGTGATGCCCGGCGCCAGGGTGCGCAGCTTGCCCAGTACCGTGGGCAGCAGCGTGGACTCGGCGTAGTCGCTGGCCATGATGCGGAATACGCGGTCGGTATTCGCCGCGTCGAACTCCTTGCGCGGCTGCACAGCGTGATCGACCTTGCTCAGTACCTCGCGCACCACCGGTTCCAGCTCCAGCGCGCGCTCCGTGGGCGTCATGCCCTCGCTGGTGCGCACCAGCAGGGGATCGTCAAACAGTTCCCGCAGTCGCCGCAGGCCGTTGCTCATGGCGGGCTGGGACAGGCTGAGCTTGTTGGCCGCCTGGGTGACGTTGCGCTCGCGCAGCAGGGCGTCCAGGTAGACCAGCAGGTTTAGATCCACTCGGTTGACGTTCACGGGGCTACTCCTGAATTCACTGGGTGAATGCGTTGGTAGTTTATCATAGACAGCAGGAATTATGTGCGACTCCCGGGCGGTGCAGACGCAGTGACGCGGCGCTCCGGCCGGGCATGGGCGCGCGGGTGGTCTCGCTG
>JAWVYG010000557.1:0-3033 GCA_033722815.1 Halioglobus sp. | reverse complement strand
CTATCGGCCCCGAGCCGACCACCACGACCCTGGAGCTGCTCCCCTGCATGGCCTTGAGGAGGATGTGCAAACCCTTGTAGTACCGCCAGACGCCGATGAAGAGGAAAAAGTCGCGGCCGTAGTCCGCGGCAACCCGGTCGATGAAATCCTGGTCGGGATCGGGATAGGACGCCTCCTCCAAACCGATCGGAACGATATCGATCCGCGAGCTGAACCGTTCGAGTGTCTTGCTGGTCGCGGCGTAGTTGGGCGACGTGGCGATAATGCTGTCCATGCTGCCCAGGAAGCGATCCATGACCGGCCGGTAAACGAATGACAGGAATTGCTGGCGCACGATATCGGAGTGATAGGTCACGACCGACGGCCCGGGACTGCCCGCCATGAGGTGCAGCAGGTCGCCGTAGGGCCACGGATAGTGGTAGTGGACGATGTCGGCCCACTCGGTCTGGCGACGGAACTCGTTCAGGCCGCTCAGCGCGAAACCGCAGGAGGCGATCTCGAAGTGCTGCTTGACGCGGACGATCCCGGCCTCGTCGGACTGTATCTGCGCGGGAACGGGTTCCTCGCTGAGGGTGAATACACGGTTCTCCACACCGTGGGCGAGTGTACTGCGCGCTATCTGCCGAATAGCTTCCTGGACGCCACCCTGGCTGTCAGGAAAATAGGTGCGGTAGACGTGGAGAACCTTCATCGGAATTCTGGGGAGTCCAAAGCGTTATTATCATATACTGAAAGGCCCGCCGAAAGAGAGCTCCTCATTAATTGCTATTCCCGTGCCCTGTTTGAGGCCCTGACCAGTTTTCCTTGTATAGCAGGCATTTACAAGGCCCCGGGGGTACCCGCGTGCACGCGCGAATGCCGCGCGATCCTCCGCAGGCCGACTGTGGCAGGCGCCTTGCGCAAGCCAACGGGCAAGGAGTCCGAGGGACACTACAGCGCATGATCTACTTCGACGGCTCAGCGATCCTCAGAAGCCCGGACGGGGTGGGCAGGTATGCGCGTGAAATCCATGCCAGGATTCCCGGCGCGAAGTTGCTCACCTTTTCCGACGTCGACGACCATGGCTATGATGTCGTCAGGCTGCCCTTTCCCCGCCGCCCGTACCAGATGATGTACCGGCTGGCCATGCCCTTGGCCGTGGACCGGTTCCTGCGCGAAAAAGCCGAGGTGGTCGTCTACCCCAATTTTGTCTGCTCGCCGCTGCTGCGGCGCGCACGCTGCATAACCGTGATCCACGACCTCGCCTACAGGGACACACCGCAGTACGTCAGCAGCGGTAACAGGGCTTACCTGTCGCGGCACGTGCCGCGCAGTGTCGCCGCATCGGACAAGCTTATCGCGGTGTCGCAGACCACGAGACAGCAGCTCCTCGAGGCGTTCGACGTGGCGCCGGACAAGGTAATCGTGGCGCCGAACGCCGTGGACGCCGGTCGCTTCGCCAACATCGAGCAGGAAGATATCGACGCCCTGCGCGCACGCCACGGCATTGCCGGCGAGTACCTGCTGTTCGTAGGAACCATCGAGCCCAGGAAAAACCTGCGCACACTGCTGGACGCCTACGAAAAACTCGGCCCGCGGTCACCCACGCTGGTGCTGGTCGGTGCGCGCGGCTGGAAGAACCGTGACATCTACACCCGCGTGTCCGGGTTGCAGGGCGCCGGGTTCGACATCGTGGTCACGGGCCACGTCAGCGAGCAGGAATTGCCGCTGTTCTACGCGGGCGCCACGCTGCTCGTGCTGCCGAGCCACTACGAGGGCTTCGGCATACCCATCCTCGAGGCTCAGGCCGCGGGCACCGCCGTCATCACCAGTAGGCGCGCGCCGATGACCGAAGTCGCCGCGGACGCCGCACTGTTCATCGATCCCGATGACGCAGACGACATCGCCGGCGCCATCGAGCGACTGCGCGGCGACGGGGCGCTGCGGGATACGCTGCAGCGGAAAGGCCGTGACAACATACGCAGGTACCGCTGGGAAGATTCGGCGCGCATCGTACAGGGCGCCATCGACGAGTTGCGCCGATGAAGATCGCCATCGACGCGCGCACCATCGCCACGTCCACGGGCCGCTACATCGAGCGGCTGCTCACTTACCTGCAGCAGGCCGACGAGGACAACGAGTACCTCGTGCTGGTGCGCAGCCAGGACAAACAGTACTGGCAGCCAGCGGGCGAGAACTTCCGGATTGTCGAGGCGGACTTCGCGGATTTCAGCCTGGCGGAGCAGCTCGGCCTGCTGCGCCTGTTGCGGCGTTTGCAACCGGACCTGGTGCACTTCTGCATGCCGCAGTTCCCCGTGTTGTACCGGGGCAGGTTCGTCAGCACCGTCCACGACCTCACCGTGTTCCACCCCCTGGCCGGGCCCGGCAATACCGTGCGCTCGCAACTGTCGTTCAGGCTCAGGCGCCTCGTCTTCGGACACGTGCTGCGGCGCGCTGTGACCGGCGCGCAGCGGGTGATCACACCGAGCGAGTTTACCCGGGGTGCGCTGCTGGAGCGGATCGACGGCGCCCTGCACGAAAACATACACGTCACCTACGAGGCTGCCGATCCGATCAGCGTGGAGCCGGCGCCCATGGCCGAGCTGGCGGACGCGCGCTTCGCGCTCTACGTGGGCCGGGCCTGGCCCTCCAAGAACCTGCGTACGCTCATCGATGCCTATGGCTCGGTGAAGAAAAAACACCCCGACCTCAAGCTGGTGCTGGCGGGCAGGCGGGAGGCCTGCCACGACGACCTGCAGGCCTATGCGCGGCAGCAGGGCATCGCGGATATCCGCTTCCCCGGATTCGTCAGTGAAGGCCAACTGCGCTGGCTGTACGAGAATGCAGCGGTGTACGTGTTCCCGTCGTTCTCCGAGGGCTTCGGCCTGCCGGGCCTCGAGGCCATGCAACACGGCGCGCCGGTCCTGGCCAGCAACTCTGTCCAGTCTGGCCGGGCTGGCGCTGGCTTTTGCCCTGGCCTTCCCGCTCTGGCTGGTCGGCTGGTTTGGTGCAGGCGATGTCAAGCTGATCGCCGCAGTCGGTGCCCTCACCGGG
>JAWVYG010000556.1:0-3035 GCA_033722815.1 Halioglobus sp. | reverse complement strand
TGCGGGTCATCACCAACTACCTGACGCGCATGCGCTACTGCACCAGCGACGGCGTGCTGGACCTGAAGAACAAGGGCCCCACTCCGGCCAGCGGCGCGGAGTTCATCGGCGACAGGAAGGTGTGCGCCTGGTTCAACCACGCGGGCCGCAAGACCGCCGACGACACCATACTGTTCGGCCACTGGGCCTCGCTTGCCGGCAGCACCGGTTGCCCCAGGGCGATCGGCCTGGACACCGGCTGCGTCTGGGACGGCACCCTGAGCATGTACGAACTGGAAAGCCGCGCCTGGATCAGCTGCAAATGCCGGGCGGGCAAAGCCGTCGGCTGAAACAACCCTGGGCCATGACGGGGCTGCCCCGCCCCGCTACACTGCGCGGATGGATGTATACCTGGTAGGCGGCGCGGTCCGCGATGAACTGCTGGGCCTGCCGGTTACCGAGCGGGACTGGGTCGTCGTGGGCGCCACGCCGGACGACCTGTTGCAGCAGGGCTACGAACAGGTGGGCCGCGACTTCCCCGTATTCCTGCACCCGGACACGCGCGACGAGTATGCGCTGGCGCGCACGGAGCGCAAACGGGGACACGGCTACACCGGCTTTGCAGTGGACTACGACGCCTCGGTGACCCTGGAGGAGGACCTGCAGCGTCGCGACCTGACCGTCAACGCCATCGCCCGCGACAGTGACGGTGCCCTCATCGACCCCTACGGCGGCCGGCGCGACCTGGACAACAAGGTACTGCGCCACATCTCCCCCGCGTTCGTCGAAGACCCGCTGCGCGTCTTGCGCACGGCGCGTTTCGCGGCGCGCTTCGCCCACCTGGGATTCAGCGTTGCGCCGGAAACGATCGACCTGATGGGCGAGATCGTCGCCCAGGACGAACTGGCGCACCTGAGTACCGAGCGCATCTGGGTGGAACTGGACAGGGCGCTGGGGGAACGCAACCCCGAAGTCTTCATCGAGGTCCTGCGCACCTGCGGCGCACTGGAGAAATTACTGCCGGAACTGGAGGCGCTGTTCGGCGTGCCGCAGGTAGCCAGTTACCACCCGGAAATCGACACGGGTGTGCACGTGCTGATGGCGCTGCAGCAGGCCGCAAGAATGGGCGCCGACAGCCAGGTGCGCTTCGCCGTGCTGCTGCACGACCTGGGCAAGGGGCTGACCCCGGCCGAGGAACTGCCGCGACACATCCGCCACGAAGAGCGCGGTGTCGCACTGGTAAAGCGAGTCTGCGACCGGTTGCGCGCGCCGGTGCGCTACCGCGAGCTGGCAGTGGCGGTGTGCAAGCATCACACCCTGTGCCACCGCGCGCTGGAGTTGCGCGGCAAGACGCTGCTGAAGCTGCTCAATACCACCGACGCGCTGCGCAGACCCGAGCGCTTCGAGGCGTTCCTTGCCGCCTGCGAGGCGGATGCCCGCGGGCGTCTTGGCCTGGAAGACCGTGACTACCCCCAGGCGGACTACCTGCGCGGCGCGCTGGCCACGGCGGCCACCGTAAGGGCGGCGGACTTCGCCGACGCGCAACTGAGCGGCAGGCAACTGGGCCAGGCGATCAACAACGAGCGCATCGCGCGGCTGGAGGCACAGCGGCCGGGCAAGTGAAGCGTCGCGCTACTCGGCCGCGGAAATCGAGCGGCCACGCCAGTCGAAATCCACCCTGCGCAGCGTCTGGGCTGCGTGGTCATAATCGCGCCACAGCTCCGCGTAGCTGCGCCGCGCGACGGGGTGCTGCACCTGCGGGGCCAACTCCGCCAGCGGGCGCAGCACGAAGGCGTTGTACAGGATCTCTTCCCGCGGCAGCGTCACGTGGCCGTAGGTACCCACCCGGTCGTCATAGGTCAGGATATCGATGTCCAGCTGCCGCGCACTGAGGCGCGGCGCATTGTCAGGACGGCCGTGTTCGCGCTCCAGGTGGCGCAGCGTCGCCGCCAGTTGTTCCAGCGCCATGTCGGTCTCGATGCGCACCACCAGGTTGAGGAAGGGCTGGCCGGCAAATCCGACCGCCGCGCCGTCGTACACCGAGGACATCGCCATGGCGCCGAACAGGCGCTCCAGGGCGTCCAGCCCGGCGCAGATGTAGCGTTCGCGCTCGATATTGCTGCCGACGCCGAGGTAGACCACCGCCATCAGCGCGCGGCACCCCGCTCGATACGCACGCCGACCTCGCGCGCGCCGGGGACCGCCCCGGGTTTGCTCAGCGCCAATACCAGGTGCGCTACGGGGAACTCCGCCAGCACGATGCGCGCGACCTCCTCCGCCAGGGTCTCGATCAGCTGGTAGTTGCTGGCGCGCACGAAACCAGTAACGCGCTCGGCAATGGCCGCGTAGTCCAGTGCATCGGCGATGGCATCGGTCGCGGCGGCCGCCGCGTTGTCACCGCCCAGTTCCAGGTCCAGCACCACGGCCTGGCGTATGTCGCGCTCCCAGTCGTGAATGCCTATCACCGTATCCACCGTCAGGCCGCGGATGTACACCGTGTCCATTCAGCAGGCCTCCGGCAGCGGTGGCAGTTCTTCCATCGGCCAGCGCGGCCGCACGTGCATGTCCAGGCCGTCCGCCTGCCCGGCCTGCAGGCGCTGGGCGCCGGCGTAGGCAATCATGGCGCCGTTGTCGGTGCAGAACACCGGCGCGGGGTAGTAGACGCGGCTGCCCACCCTGGCCAGGGCCTGCTCCAGCGACGTGCGCAGGTTGACGTTGGCGCTGACGCCCCCGGCGATGACCAGGCGCGCCAGGC
The DNA here is from genome assembly GCA_033722815.1 of Halioglobus sp. Taxonomy (GTDB): domain Bacteria; phylum Pseudomonadota; class Gammaproteobacteria; order Pseudomonadales; family Halieaceae; genus Marimicrobium. Next base: position 301 of record JAWVYG010000556.1, on the reverse strand, counting down.
CCTCCTGTTCCAGGGCGCGGCGGCACTTGATCACCAGCGTCGACACCACGGCCTCCTCGAAGGCGCGGGCGATATCGCGGCGGTCGCGCTCAGCCAGTTCCCCGTCGTCCCCGCGGCAGGCCTGCACGGTGTTCAGGGTGTAGGTCTTCAGGCCGCTGAAACTGAAATCCAGCCCGGGGCGGTTGACCATGGGCCTGGGGAAATCGAATCGCCCGGGATCGCCCTCCAGCGCCAGCCGCGCGATATGGGGGCCGCCGGGATAGGGCAGGCCGAGCATCTTCGCGGCCTTGTCGAAGGCCTC
>JAWVYG010000555.1:0-3039 GCA_033722815.1 Halioglobus sp. | reverse complement strand
AGCTCGCCCCTGTTCGAGGGGCGCTTTTCGGAGAACGAGACCGTACAGGGCAGTTTCTCCTGAGCTGGTGACAGCCAGGCTCAGCCGCCATCCAGCAACTGGCGCAGGTGCGCCTGCACCTGCGGCCACTCGTTCCGGATCACGCTGAAGTACACCGAGTCGCGCTCAAAACCGCCCTGCACGATCATGTGGCGGCGCAGCACACCCTCCCGGGTTGCGCCGATCCGCACCAGGGCCGCCTGCGAACGCTTGTTGCGCAGGTCCGTCTTGAACTCCACCCGCACACAGCCGAGGCGCTCGAAGGCGTGGTTGAGCAGCAACAGCTTCGCCTCGGTGTTAACGGCCGTGCGCTGCCACTCGTGCCCCAGCCAGGTCCAGCCGATCTCCAGGCTGCGATGCTGTGCCCTGATGTTGAGGTAGCGCGTGCTGCCGACGGCCTTGTTCTTGTGCGTCTCGACGATGGCGAAGGGCAGCTGCGTGGAATCGGACAGCGCCTCGTCGATCCACTGGCGCGTGTCGGCCAGGTCGATAAAGCAGGGCCGCGGCATGTAGGCCCAGTCCGCGGCCGTCCTGCCGCGATTGTACAGGCCCTGTGCGTGTTCCTGCGACAGCGGCTCGAGGCGTACCCCCTGGCCCGCCAGCACCGTCGGCTGCACCCAGGGCGACATCAGTGCGTGCCCGCCGCGCCGTTGGCGGTCATGGCAACAGGATCGTGGACCCGCTGGTGGCGCGTCCCTCCAGCTCCTCGTGGGCCCTGCGCACGTCCTCGAGCGGGTAGCGCTGTTTGATTTCTACGCGCAGGTCGCCACTGAGCACTCGCTGGAACACCGCGTCGGAAGACGCCCGCAGGTCCTCGGTCTCTGCGGTATACGTCAACAGCGTTGGTCGCGTGATAAACAGCGAGCCCTTGGCTGACAGGACCTGCAGGTCGAGAGGATCGGGCGCGCCGGAGGCGTTGCCGAAACTGACCATCAGGCCGCGCGGCTGCAGGCAGTCCAGTGAGGTGACGAAGGTGTCGCGACCGACGCCATCGTATACCACTGGCAGCTTTTCGCCGCCGGTGATCTCCAGCACGCGCTCCAGGACGTTTTCGTTGCGGTAATTGATAACGTGGTCGTAACCGTGGGCACGCGCCAGCTCAGCCTTCTCCTGCGATCCCACGGTACCGATCACACGGGCACCGATAGCGCTGGCCCACTGGCCAAAGAGCAGGCCGACGCCCCCGGCAGCGGCGTGGAACAGGCAGGTCTGCCCGGGCTGCAGCGCGTAGGTGCGCTGCAACAGGTACTCCGTGGTCTGCCCCTTCAGCAACACTGCCGCGGCCTGCTCGAAATCGATACCCTCGGGCAGGCTGACCAGTCGCTGCGCCGGCAGGTTGATCGCCTCGGCGTAGGCGCCGAACCCCGCCGAGCAGTAGGCGACCCGGTCACCTTCACGCAATTCGACACCCTCCCCCACGGCGCGCACGACACCGGCGCCCTCCATGCCAATCCCGATCGGCAGGGGCAGCGGGTAGAGGCCGCTGCGGTGGTAGGTATCGATGAAATTGAGGCCGATAGCCCGGTTCTCCACCGTGACCATACCTGGCCCCGGCGCTTCCAGCTCCACCTCTTCCAGGGTCAGCACCTCCGGCCCGCCGGTCTCGTATATTCGCACCGCTCGCGTCATCTGTTGCTCCCGACCTCGAATTCTCTGCTGCAGGACAGCGCAGTTTGCCCCAGCGGCCGCTCCCCGCGCAATGATGCACCCGGGGCAATGCAGTACCGGGAGCGGCCACTTGCGCGCCCAGTTCGGGTAAACTGGCCGCCCTTTCCCCACGCAGGAGCCGCGGCGCCCGTGTTTGAAGACCTCTCCCTGGATCGCCGGCTGCAGCTGGGCCTCGCCGAGCTCGGGCTCAGCGCGCCGACCGAGGTGCAGCGCGCGGCCGTGCCCGCCGCGCTGCAGGGCGCGGACCTGCTGGTGAGTGCGCGTACCGGGAGTGGCAAGACCCTGGCGTATCTCATACCGGCGGCCCAGGCCATACTCGCAGGCAGCGAGCGCAAGGCCAGCGGCACCCTGGCACTGGTGCTGGTGCCGACAAGAGAGCTGGCGCGCCAGGTAGTGAAACACGCGCGGCAGCTGCTGACGAGGTCACCCCTGAAGGTACAGGCCATCACCGGCGGGGCCGACACGCGTTACCAGAAATCGCTGCTGCGCCAGGACCCGGAGATCCTCGTAGCGACCCCCGGACGCCTGCTGGAGCTGTTGCGACAGGGCCAGCTGCAGCTGGACGCCCTGCAGACGCTGGTCCTGGACGAGGCGGATCGCATGCTCGACCTGGGCTTTCGCGATGACGTGCTCGAAATCGCCGCGGCCTGTGCTGCCGGCGCGCAGGTTCTGCTGCTGTCTGCCACGCTGCAGCACAAGGGTGTCAGCGCGATCGCGCGGGACCTGTTGAAGGAGCCGCAACACATCGCCGTGGATCCGGCCCGCAGTGTCCACGAGGCGGTTTCCCACCAGGTCATCCTGGCCGACAGTATCGAGCACAAGGACAGGCTGTTGCACGCCCTCCTCGGCCAGGGCGGCTTCGAGCGGGCGCTGGTGTTCGCCAACAAGCGCCTGACCGCCGAGCGCCTGCGGGGCCTGCTGGCACACCATGGCTTCCGCTGCGCCTGCCTGCACGGCCAGATGAGTACCGAGGAGCGCAAGTCGGTGGTGCAGCAGTTCCAGGACGGCAAGGTGCAGGTACTGTGCGCCAGTGATGTTGCCGCGCGGGGCATGGACATCCCTGGCATCGGCCTGGTGGTGAACTACGACCTGCCCCACAGCGGCGACGACTACGTGCACCGGACCGGCCGCACCGGACGCGCAGGCGAGTCAGGCCTCGCGGTGTCGTTGGTGCACGCCCCGGAGTGGAACCTGATGATCAGCATCCAGCGCTACCTGGGCCTCGAGTTTGAGCGCCGCGCACTGCAGGGCCTCAAGGCTCGCTACAACGGCCCGAAGAAGCAGAAATCCTCGGGCAAGGCGGCGGGACCGAAGAAAAAGAAAGGCAGGAGT
>JAWVYG010000554.1:0-3058 GCA_033722815.1 Halioglobus sp. | reverse complement strand
TTAACCATTACGCAGCCTCCGCATCGACGCCAATGACCAGGACGTTCTCATCCTCGAACGAGTACGGCGGGACCACCAGGTTTTTTGACGCAGGACTCGTGCCCGAGAAAACCCGTCCGGACAGGTCGAACATGGATCCGTGGCAGGGACAGAAGAAACCGCCCTTCCAGTCGCTGGTGAACTCCGTGGCGCCCACTTCCGGCCGGAACTTGGGTGCACAGCCGAGATGGGTGCACAGGCCCTCGATCACCAGGAGTTCGGGACGCAGGGCGCGCTCGATACCGGTAATGTATTCCGGCTGCGGGTTCTCAACCGCGGACTCCGGGTCCTTGAGTTTGCTGTTGAGGGTTTCCAGCGTCGCCAGCTGCTCTGGCGTGCGGTAGAGCACGTACACGGGTTTACCGCGCCACTCCACATTGACCAGTTGGCCCGGCTCCATCTTGCTGACGTCGAACTTGACCGGCGCGCCGGCCGCCTTGGCCTTGGCGGAGGGGTTCCAGGAACCCACAAACGGCGTCAGAATCCCGACCGCACCGGCGGCCCCTACGGTGCTCGTGGCCGCCGTCAGGAACTTCCTCCTGGTGGCATTGACCGCATCGCTACTCATGCTTTTCTCCCCAGCTGAAAGGCCCGGAATGTGCCCGTGAAAAAGGCGTGAACCCCTACCCACAAAATGCTGCAAATGGTAATGATTTTACCCCTTCGTTACAAGGTAAAGACCTTGATTTTACAGTGATTTCAGTACGCTATTGAGACATCTCAATGCCTCGGTACACACTGGTGAACGCCGCAGCGGCGCGCACCCGTCGCGGGGCGCTGTGATGGGCGCCGAAGACGGCGGCCCGGCACAAAAAAAACGCCCGCTTGGCGGGGCCAACGGGCGTTCTTCGAGACTCCCGCCCACGGCGGGAACGACCTGAATTAACGCTTGGAGTACTGCGGGCGCTTGCGTGCCTTGCGCAGGCCGACCTTCTTGCGCTCCACCTCGCGCGCGTCCCGGGTCACGTAGCCCGCGGCGCGCAGGGTGCCGCGCAGGGACTCGTCGTAGTCCATCAGGGCGCGGGTGATACCGTGGCGGATCGCACCTGCCTGGCCGAAGCTGCCGCCGCCGGACACGGTCACGTTGATGTCGAATTTCTCCGGCATTTCAACGAGTTCCAGCGGCTGGCGCACGATCATGCGGGCGACTTCACGACCGAAGTACTGGTCCAGCGGGCGCTTGTTGACGGTGATATTGCCTGCGCCGGAGCGCATGAAGACCCGTGCCGTGGACGTCTTGCGCCGGCCGGTTCCGTAATATTGTGTGGCTGACATCGGTAAAAGGTCTCTCAGATATTCAGTTCTTGCGGTTGCTGCGCCGCGTGGGGGTGTTCGCTGCCGGCGTAGACCTTCAGCTTGCGGAACATGGCGCGACCCAGCGGGTTGCGCGGCAGCATGCCCTTGACCGCCGACTGGATGGCGCGCTCGGGGGCCTTGTCGATCAGCTTCTCGAACGAGATGGACTTCAGGCCGCCGGGATACCCGGTATGGTGGTGATAGATCTTGTCGCGGGCCTTGGCGCCGGTGACGCGCACCTTCTCGGCGTTGACCACGACGATGTAGTCGCCGGTGTCGACATGGGGCGTGTACTCGGCCTTGTGCTTGCCGCGCAGCCGGTGGGCAATCTCACTCGCCAGCCGCCCCAGGGTCTTGTCCGAGGCGTCCACCACGTACCAGTCGCGGGTCACGTCTGATGCTTTGGCGCTGAAAGTCTTCATGTTACCGCCTCAGGGGGTCCAAAAATGAGAGCGCGAATACTAATCAAAGGGGCACCCCATTTCAAGCCGAAAATCGAACAATTTTCGCCACTTACCGGACTCCCGGCGAGCCGCCACGGGCGCCGCCGCAGCCGGGTATCCGCCCGCCGCAGCGATTGCCCGCCGGATGCGCCGCAGATCGCCCCGGCGACGGGGCCCGGTACGCGACCCATGCGCCCGCCGGGTGTCCCGGGAAAGTGCCACGGCCGCCGGCGCTGTGGCGACTGCGGGGCGCCTCAGGGCCTGTGCTCGCGGGCCAGGTACTCGTAGGACTGCATCTCCTGCAGCCGGGAGATCGTACGCTGGAACTCGAATTCCAGCTGGCCGCCACCATAGAGCTCCAGCAGGGGCTTTTCGGCGGCCAGCACCACCTTCACGTTGCGATCGTAGAACTCGTCCACCAGGTTGATGAAGCGGCGCGCCTGGTCGTCCTTGTCGGCGACAAACTGCGGCACGCCGGAAATCAGCACGGCGTGGAAAATACGGGCCAGCTCGATATAGTCCGCCGGCGAGCGGGGGCTGTCACACAGCTCCGCGAAATCGAACCAGGCCACGTCGTCGGCCAGGCAGCGACAGGTGATGTAGCGGCGGTTTATCTCGATACGCTCCCAGCTCTTGCCGGGTTCGGGCGCCAGCCGCGTGAAACTGTCCTGCAGTGAAATATCCGCCCCCTCGTCGAGGGGCGAGTGGTACAGCTCGGCCTGCTGCAGGGTGCGCAGGCGGTAGTCGGTACCGGCGTCGACGTTGACCACCTGCGTGTGCTGCTCGAGCAGCGCGATGACCGGCAGGAAACGCTGCCGTTGCAAGCCGTTCTCGTACAGGTGCTCAGGCTCGATATTGGAGGTCGCCACCAGCGTCACACCGCGGGCGAAAACAGCCTCCATCAGGCCGCCGAGGATCATGGCGTCGCCGATGTCGGTGACGAAGAACTCGTCGAAACAGATGACGCGCGCCTCCTGCGCGAGGCGATCGGCGACACTTTGCAGCGGGTTCTTCTGCCCCTCCAGTTCCGCCAGCTGGTGGTGCGTACGCTGCATGAAGCGATGGAAGTGCACGCGCAGCTTGTTGTCGAAGGGCAGGCACTCGAAGAAGGTGTCCATGAGGTAGGTCTTGCCGCGCCCGACGCCACCCCACAGGTACAGACCCCGCTCCGGCTCCAGCGACTCACTGCGCAGGCGCCGCAGCCAGCCGCCCAGGCCGCGACCGGTCGCGCGCGGCCCCGCGGCCACGAGGCGTTCGTACAGGTCCTGCAGGTGGCGCAC
>JAWVYG010000553.1:0-3060 GCA_033722815.1 Halioglobus sp. | reverse complement strand
TCGCCCTTGGAAGCGGTGTTGTAGATCTCGCTCTGGGGTGTGCGCAGGTTGCTGAAAAAGCTGACGTTTTCGCCATCTTCAGCAATGTATTCGTACTTCCACTTCCACTGGTAGCCGGTGATCAGGACGTCCATGTCGGCGTCTTCGAAGTCGTAGATGTTGATCAGCGTGGAGGTGGCGGGGATCGCCATACCGACGAGGATGAAGAAGGGAATGACCGTCCACAGGAACTCGATCTTGGTGCTCTCGTGGAAAGTCGCCGGCGTCACGCCGCGGGACTTGCGGTGATAAATGATGGAGTAGAACATCACTCCGAAAACGCCGATACCAATGATCACGCAGATGCCGAGGATAATCATGTGCAGGTCGTAGATCTGCCGGCCAACCTCCGTGACACCGGGTGACATGTTCACCTGGTTCACCTCGGCAGCCATGACCGCGGCACTTATCAGCATCAGCACAGGACCAAGCGCTAGCTTTGCAAGCCGCTTCGCTTCAAAACACATTTCCCGTGTCTCCATCCAGTAAATAATGTTGTACCAACCGGGCCGCACTGCTGGCCAATCCCGGCTGTATCCCTCGACAGGCGCGCCGATGCCCAAAACGTATGCTGGGGAGGCTGGTCTGCAGGGTGCCTGGATGGCGCGGAACAAGCCGGCTCGTGGCACTTTTCGCGGGCGCGACACTTTGACGCACAACGGAAAAGCGCGCGAATTATAGCGGAAGTCTTAGCCAAAACCTATGCACTTGTACAACACTGTGCGTTTACGTTGATTCACCGCACGAAACGCCGGCAGCAGTCAGTGCGCACAAAATTTGTGCAATCGCCGCACCCCCGGCGGGTCACCTGCAGCGCTAGCGAAGTGCGCACAATGTACTAGCCTGTAGGAATCTTCCCTGCCTCGCCACAGGAACCCGACACCACCATGTCATTTGCCAGGATCCGCGAAATCATAGCGACCGCCCTGCTGCAGGAAGAGCGCAGTGGCAGCATGCGGCAGGCGCTCGAAGCGCGCGTACCGGACCTGCGTCGCAACCTGTTGCTGCCCGAAGAGGATCCTGCCGCGGCCCTGATGGCGTTCATCACGAGCTACATCCGCAGCGTCCCGGCGGGGCTGCGCCTGGTCACCGCGGTGAGCAAGCGGCAGGGCTTTTACGAGTACGCGGCGCCCTTCCTGCACATGGCGCAGGAGTACTTCCTGCAACCGCCGGCCAACCTGCCCTCGAACGGGCCCCTCGAGGCGCTGCTGGACGAGGCCTTCCTCGCCCACCGCCTGCTGGAGGAAGTCAACGATCACCACGTGCGCCAGCTCAAGCAGCCGCTGCTACCGGTGGACATGACCGAGGCCAACATCATCGTGCACCACCTGCTGGGCGACGAGTTCGCCACGCGGCTGGAGGAACTGGTGCAGCACACCGCCTCCGGGCTGCTGGGTAAGGAACACGTGTGGGAGGAGGCCCGCCGCGCGACGGCCCATGCAGGCACGGCGCTGCTGTCGTCGGAACGGGTGGCGGGAGAGGACCGCAACGTGCGGCTGCGCCTCGCCTCCTAGTCGCCCCGCTCGTTGTCCTGCGCCGCGGGATCTATCAACGTTACCGCCTCGGCCGGCGTCTCCACGCGCCTGGCCGCCGCCCTGCTCACCCGGGTGGGCAGCTCGCCGGGGCCCGGACCCGCGGCGTCGGGCGCCTCGGGGCGGCCCTCACTGAAACCGCAGCTGACACACAGGCGCCGGTCCGTTGCGACTTCCACGGCAATCTTGTCCACCTTGCCGCACTGCGGGCAGACGGCACCGGCGATGAAACGCCTGGCGGGGTTTTTATGCACGACACGCTCCTGCAGGTGACGCAAACGTTAGACCCACAACTATAGCGCTATTTATCACTGCCCCACAGGCGGCGCGGCGGGTATCCTGTCCTGACGCGGAGCCGCACTGACGCGGTGGCGGCGCAACGCAGCATCCGGACAACGACACTCACAGGACAGGCGCATGCAACACTACAACCCCACCAGCGTTCGCAGCTTCGGCGACCACACACCCACGGTCGGCGCACGCGTGCTGATCGACCCCAGCGCCGTCGTACTCGGCGATATCGTCCTGGGGGAGGACGTCTCCATCTGGCCCCAGGTGGCCGCGCGCGCCGACGTACAGTGCATCCGCATCGGCGCGCGCAGCAACATCCAGGACGGCTGCGTGCTGCACGTCACCCATGACGGCCCGCACAACGAGGGTGGCTGGCCGCTAAAGATCGGCAGCGACGTCACCGTGGGCCACCACGCCACCCTGCACGGCTGCGAGATCGGTGACCGTGTTCTGGTGGGCATGGGCGCGGTGGTGATGGATGGCGCCGTCATCGAGAGCGACGTGGTGATCGCGGCCGGCGCCCTGGTGACGCCCGGCAAACGACTGCGCGGCGGCTACCTCTACGCGGGCACCCCGGCCAGGGAGAAGCGCGAGCTGACCGCGCAGGAAATGGCGTATTTCACCTACAGCGCGCAGCACTACGTGAAACTGAAAGACCGTCACATCGCGGCGCTGGAACAGGCCTGACGGGAGTGCGGCGGGCGGTTCAGGCCGCCTCCATGGCCTCCCGCAGGCGCTGTATCACCGGCCGCGTCTCCGGCCGCGCCCGGCGCCAGATGTAAAAGGACTCCGCGGCCTGCTCCACCAGCATGCCCAGGCCGTCGGCCACCGCCCAGGCTGCGTGGTGGGCCGCCCAGCGCATGAACGGCGTCGGCTCCGCGCCGTAGACCATGTCATAGCAGCAGCTGCGCTCGGTGAGCAGGGTGCTCGGCAGGGCCGGCATCTCGCCGCTGAGACCGGCGCTGGTGGCATTGATGATCAACTCGAACTGGTTGTCGGCGATAAGCTCCATGCCACCCCCGGAGACGGGGACGTCGGCCACGTCGGCAAACTGTGCCGCCAGCGCGGTGGCTTTGTCCGCGGTACGGTTCACCACCAGCAGCGACCGGGGCCGCTCGAGCAGCAGGGGCTCCATGACACCGTGCACGGCGCCGCCCGCGCCGAGAACCAGGATGCGCTGGTCGCGCACCGTCCAGCC
>JAWVYG010000552.1:0-3071 GCA_033722815.1 Halioglobus sp. | reverse complement strand
GAATGGCTACGGCAAGCGCACCGAGGTCACGGACTTTCCCACCAAGGGCCGCGGTACCAAGGGCTTGATCGCCATGCAGTGCTCCGAGCGCAATGGCCGCATGGTGGGCGCCGTGCAGGTGTTTCCCGGGGACGAGCTGATGCTCATTTCCAACCAGGGAACGCTGGTGCGCACGCGCGCCGACGAGGTGTCGGTGCAGGGCCGCAATACGCAGGGTGTGCGCGTCATCCGCACCAAGGTCGGCGAAAGCCTGGTGGGGCTCGAGCGTATCGATGAGCCCGAGGACGATCTCGCCGGCGTGGAAGCCGGTGAAGAGGCGTCCCCGACCGACGAGTAGGCCCGCCGCGCAAGCCGCGCGAGGCCGGCGGCCCCGCGTCATCCCGATAGTACCCGGTCGCCCCGTCGGTCGCGCGGTGGCCCAGGAAAAAAGGACTGAGTTGTATGACCCGTTGTTACAATTTTTGCGCCGGACCCGCGGCGTTGCCGGAGCCGGTACTGCAGACGGCCAGGGACGATATGCTGGACTGGCACGGCAGGGGCCTGTCGGTGATGGAGATGAGCCACCGCAGCGCCGAGGTGGTGGGCATCGCCGAGGCGGCGGAACAGTCCCTGCGACGCCTGCTTGGCATCTCCGATGACTACGCGGTGCTGTTCCTGCAGGGCGGTGCCAGCACCCAGTTCTCCGCTGTGCCGCTGAACCTGCTCGGCGACCGGGCGGGCGCGGACTACCTCAATACCGGGCAGTGGTCGAAGAAGGCGATCGCGGAGGGCAGGCGTTACGGCGAGGTCAATGTCGTGGCCAGCGCCGAGGACACCAATTTTTCCACGATACCGGATAAGGACGGCTGGTCGCTGGGCAGCGATGCAGCCTACCTGCACTACACGCCCAACGAGACCATCGGCGGCGTGGAGTTTTTCTGGACGCCGCAGGTCGACGCGCCGCTGGTGGCGGACATGTCCTCCACCATCCTGTCGCGCACGATCGACGTGGACGATTTCGGCGTGATCTATGCCGGTGCGCAGAAGAACATCGGCCCGGCCGGCCTGACCCTGGTGATCGTGCGCAGGGACCTGTTCGGCAGGGCGCACGACCTGTGCCCGGCGATGCTGAACTGGCAGGTGGCCGCGGACAACGACTCCATGTACAACACGCCGCCGACCTTCGCGCTGTACCTGGCCGGCCTCGTGTTCGCCTGGCTGGAGGAGCAGGGCGGGCTGTCCGCGATGGAAGCGCTGAACCGGCGCAAGGCCGGGAAGCTCTACGCGGCGATCGACGACAGCGACTTCTACGCCAACCCGGTCGCGCTGGACTGTCGCTCGCTGATGAACGTGCCCTTCACGCTCGCGGATGCCGGGCTGGACAAGACCTTCCTCGCCGAGTCCGAGGAGGCCGGCCTGCTCAACCTCAAGGGCCACCGTTCGGTGGGCGGCATGCGCGCAAGCATCTACAATGCGGTGGGCGAGGACGCGGTGGACGCACTCATCGCCTTCATGCACGACTTCGAGCAACGCAACGGTTGAAAGACCCATGACCGACGAACGAAACCTCGACCAGGTCAGGGCGGATATTGACGCCATCGACCAGCAGATACAGGCGCTGATCAGTCGTCGCGCCGACTGCGCCCTGCGCGTCGCCCGGATCAAGCAGGCGGAGGCGCAGGAACGCGGGCTGAGCGGCGAGGATGTTGTCTACTATCGCCCCGAGCGCGAGGCGCAGGTGCTGCGGCGCATCATGCAGCGCAACGACGGGCCGCTGGAGGATGCGACCGTCGCGCACTTCTTCCGCGAGATCATGTCCGCCTGCCTGGCGCTGGAGAAGCCGCTGCAGGTGGCCTATCTCGGCCCGGAGGGCACCTTCACCCAGGAGGCGTCGATCAAGCACTTCGGCCACGCCGCGGTCTGCCAGCCGCTCTCCACCATCGACGGCGTATTTGCCCAGGTGGAAGCGGGTGGGAGCGACTACGGCGTGGTACCGGTGGAGAATTCCACCGAGGGGATGGTCAGCCGCACGCTGGACAACTTCATGGATTCGCCGCTGAAAATCTCCGGCGAGGTGGAGCTGCGTATCGGCCATCACCTGCTGTTGTCGAAGGATTCCGATGCCAGCAAGGTGACGCGTATCTGCGCGCACCAGCAGGCGCTGGCACAGTGCCGCAACTGGCTGGACAGCCACTGGCCCAGCGTGGAGCGGGAGGCGGTGAGCAGCAATGGCGAGGCGGCGCGCCGTGCGGCCGAGGATCCCGGCGTGGCAGCGGTGGCCGGTGACATGGCGGCGGAGCTGTACGGGCTGCAGTCGCTCGCCAGCCATATCGAGGACCACGCCGATAACACCACGCGCTTCCTGGTCATCGGCCGCGGCGAGGTGCCGCCGTCGGGCACGGACAAGACGTCGATCATCGTCTCCAGCCGCAACCGCCCCGGCGCACTGTTCTCCCTGCTCGAGCCGTTCCAGCGCGGCGGCGTCAGCCTTACCCGCATCGACTCGCGCCCATCGCGCACCGAGAAGTGGGCCTACGTGTTTTTCATCGAGTTCGAGGGGCACCTGCAGGATGACAATATCGCCGCGATCCTCGCGGAACTCGAGGAGCAGTCCATCATGCTGAAAACCCTGGGTTCCTACCCGCGGGCGGTACTGTAGTCCGGTCGTGGCGCTCGCCCGTGACAACCTGGTAATTCTGGGCCTGGGGCTGATTGGCGGCTCGCTGGCGCGCGCGCTGCGCGCCAGTGGTTTCAGCCAGCGCTTTATCGGCTGTGGCTACCGCGAGCCGTCGCTGCGACGCGGCGTCGAGATGGGTGTCATCGACGAATTCACGCTGGATCTCGACGAGGCCCTGGACCGTGCGGATATCCTGGTGATCTGCACGCCCACCCTGACGGCTTCCGACGTGCTGGAGAGAATCCTGCCAAGGCTTGGCGCCGACGGCCCGGTGGTGACCGACGTGGCGAGCGTCAAGGGCAGCCTGCGCGACGCGGCGACGCGCATCGCCGGCGGCGTGCCGCCGCGCTTCGTGCTGGGCCACCCCATCGCGGGATCGGAGCGCAGCGGCGTCGAGGCGTCGAGCGCGGAATTG
>JAWVYG010000551.1:0-3084 GCA_033722815.1 Halioglobus sp. | reverse complement strand
CGCCTGGTGACACCCCTGAGCGAGGCCGGCGTGGACATCTTCCACTGCTCGACGCGGCGCTTCTGGGAGCCGGAATTCGAGGACAGCAGCCTCAACCTGGCCGGCTGGACGAAAAAAATCACCGGCAAGCCCACCGTCACCGTCGGCAGCGTGGGGCTCAACGCGGACTTCGTGCCGCGACCGGGCGAGGCCACCTTCAAAGAGGCGGAGCCCGCCAGCCTGGACGAACTGATCAGGCGCATGGAGGCCGATGAGTTCGACCTGGTGGCCGTGGGCCGTGCGATGATCGCCAATCCCGAGTGGGCACATATGGTCAGGAGCGGGCGCTCGGAAGAACTGAGCGCCTTCGAGAAGGAGATGCTGTTCTCGCTGGCGTAAGCAGCCGCTGCCGCGCTACAAGTATTCCAGCGACCGCTACGCCGGACTCACACGAGGTAAGCGCAGACGACCAGGACGGGACTGGCCGCGGGCTACTGCGCGGGTGGACGGTACCAGATCGCCGAGGTCACCGCGCGCTCCTGCAGCGACGTCGGCTCGGGCGTCTCGATGCCCAGCGTCTTCGCATCAAAGGTGCTCCAGCGCGGCGTGGGTATCTCGATCACCCGCGCGTAGTAGAACGCCTCCTGCGCCGGGTCGAACTGCGGGTCGCTCCACACCACCGACAGCTGCTGCGCGCCGATGCTGTTGCTGTAGCTGGCGTCGGCCAAGTCTACCGTGTTGCCCACCGCGCCCAGCCCGCCTTCGGCGTCGCGTTCGCGATCCCCGGACCAGGCCGCGTCGAATACCTTTTCCCGCGACTGCCCGTCGGCGGCGACCCAGCCCTTAACGACCTGGATGCGGTCGAGGTTGGCGCCGTCCGGGTCGCGCATCGCCCAGACGGCGAAGGTCGGTGCGCCCTCGCCTGCCGCGGGTAACACTCCGCCCATCGGCACGCCCCGCGCCTCGGCGCGATCGATCCAGTTTTCGTCGTCCAGCAGGTCCGGCCCATAACCCCAGCCGCCGAAGAAGCGCACGGCGATGCGCGGGCCCGACGTGGCGTAGGTCTCCTTGCGGCGCATGGCATCGAACAGTGCTTCGCGGGTGTTCTGTTCGGCCCACACCGCCGCCAGGCCTGCAGCGCTCCAGATGGTGCCGCCGGGCATCTCCCGCGGCAGGTAGGAGTTGGTGCGCAGGCGCGTCGCCGCGCTGCCGTCCAGGATCGGCAGCTTGCCGTGGTAGTTGTCTTCCTCCACCGAGGAGCTGGCGTTGTGGCTGTCGGAACTGCCGATCACGCCGAAGCGGTAGGGGTTGAAGCCCTCGGCGTGTGACATCTCCATGCCGGCGCGCAGCGCGTCGCGGATGTAACCGCCCTCGGGCTGCAACAGCCCTCCCTCCCTGGAGAGGCGCTGGTCGGAAATCTCGAAGCCGGCGAAATCGTCGTCCGGGGACAGCAGCGGGTGGGTCTCGGAGGAACCCTTGACCTGGAAGATCTCGCTGACGGGTTCGTTGCGCATCCTGCGCTCGGCGTAGTTCGCATCCATGGCCGCACCGTCGAACATCACGCTGTCGTACATCTTGCCGTCGCTGGAATTGCCGTTGTGGGGGATGGCGATGCTGTCCATGCCCAGCGCGCGCTGGCGTTCCAGCTCGCTCCAGAGGTCCCGCGGGTCGAGGGAGTTCAGCGAGCTCCACGGCAGGTCGGGCAAAGTTGCGCCACGGTAGATCACGTTGCGGTGCAGGTTGTCATTATCGGGAAACGAACTCCACTCGTAGGCTGCGAAGGTCGTGAACACGCCCGGTTCGTAGTGGCGCTCGGCCGTCTCGATCGAGTCGCGCCAGGCGCTGCGCGCGTGTTCCTCCCAGCCGTCGCTGTCCACGTCCTTGAGATCGAAGGTCAGCGTGGTGCGCAGGAACGCGATCGAGTTGCGCAGGCGCCCGTCGTTCTGCATGCGCTCCTTGAAACTGCGCACGCTGAGCGGCAAACGCGGCTGCGTGGCCCGCAGCAATCCCAGGTACTCGGAGTGGTCGGTGACCGCGGCGAAATCCAGCGGGCGCTTCAGCCGGATGCCGTAGCCGCCGGCGTGCTCGATCTCGCCGCCGCGGGTGAAAGTGTAGGCGTCTTCCGGCGTGGCGCGCACGCCCATGGTCCAGGCGTCGGTCGAGTAGCTGGTGTGGATGTGCAGGTCGCCCCAGTAGAGATTGCGCCGTGCGTTGTACGGCGTGGCGGCCTTGTCCGGGATCGGCGCTGCCGTCGCCGCGTCGAACTCGGGATACAGGCCGGGGTCCTCGACGGGGCCGCAGGCGGCCAGCGCCAGCGACAACAAAACGATCAGGTAACCGGGATGTAAATGCGCCACCTGCGCTTCTCCTCTGTAATGGACGACAAATGCTTGCGCTATAGTAGGCCAGCCGCGGCATCGGCGCCGCGCCCGCTGGCTTAGATGCTTGTACGAGCCGGCAAAAAAACTGTCCGGCCAACTGGTCGCACACGAGAAAAACTGCGCGCCACGATAGTGCCGCCACCACAGCCCGGGCAGGAGGATCAGGACAACTGTGACAGCAGCGCTTTCGAGGAATCGAACAGGCGCCGGGCGCGCTCCGCCGGGGCCAGCGCACGCAGCGCATCGTCGAATACCTCCACGTCGCAGACGACGTCGGCGCCGGTCCGCCTGAGGTTGCCGAGGGTGGCCGCCAGGTCGATACAGCCCTCCCCCGGCAGGCGCCGGTGATTGAGCGTTTCCTCGAGCATATCCGCCATGGGTTCGGGCATCGCATCGTCGAGCTGCAGGGCGAAGAAATGCTCGCCGGGTATCTGCAACAGCTGCTCGGGCATCCCGCCACCGCGGTGGTGGTGCCAGCAGTCCAGCATGATGCCGCCGTTGTTACAGCCGGCCTTGCGGATCACGCGGTAGGCGGTGGCAAGGTCAGGCAGGCTGTTGAACGGCATGAATTCGAGGCTGACACGCAGGCCCTCCCCGGCTGCTGCCTCGCACAGGGCGGCGAAGCCGTCGACCATCGCCTGTTCCGATTCGGGCTCCGCCATGCCCAGTGGCGCGTTGACCAGGTCGGTGCCCGCCACGTGCGCAATGTGGAACACGTCCTGCG
>JAWVYG010000550.1:0-3109 GCA_033722815.1 Halioglobus sp. | reverse complement strand
CGCCACGGCATCCAGTGAATCCCGCGCGTGATACACTCCAAGAGACATTCCAACCAGCGGACCGTATCAGGATTTTCTCTCAGGAGGGTCGCCCGTGAACACAAGTACACCCGCGGGAAACGGGAAAGGCAGCGCCGACAAGCCCGAAAATCTGCCCGGCGAGATACGCGCCCTGCGCGAACAGGTGCAGGACCTGTCCGCACGCGTCACAAGTCTCGAACTGGCCACGGAGCAGGTCGACAGGGGTAGCCAGATGCTACTGTCTCACCAGTACCGAAAGCTGGCTGCAAACGGCGTGACACTGTCTTTCGATGAGGTCGGCTTCCGCAATTACTCACAATACGAGGAAGACGGCATTCCGCATTACATCTTTTCCCTTATCGGCACAGGCCCGATGCGCTCTGTCGAGATCTGCGCTGGAACGGGATAAGAATCCAATTCGGCAAACTTCATTCTCAATCACAACTGGTATTCGCTGCTGGTGGACGGGGACAAGCGCAACGTAAAGCGCGGCTCGGAGTTTTTCGCCAACCACCCCAGCACGCGGTACCTCGGGCCCAAGTTCCTGCACCATTGGATAGACAGGGAAACTGTCAACGAGGTGCTCCGCGAGTCGGGCTTTTCGGGCGAAATCGACCTGCTGGTTGTCGACCTGGATGGCGTCGACTACTGGATCTGGGACGCCATCACAGAGATTTCTCCGAGAGTCGTCTGCGTGGAGGTGATGGCGCAGCTTGGAGAGAGGAGTATTACTGTCCCCTACGCCAGCGACTTCCGGGCACAGTGGATACCGCTGGAGAAAAAAGGTGGTATCGCAGGTGATGGCGGCAGGGAGGGCAGCGTCTTCAATCTCGCTTTCTATGGCGGCGCGTCGCTGCCCGCCTACGTCAAGCTGGCCAAGCAGAAAGGCTACAGGCTGATCGGCGCGAACCGATTGGGCATCAATGCCTTCTTTCTGCGCGACGATCTCGGCGCCGACCACTTCCCGGAGGTTTCCTGGAAAGATTGCGTCAACGAAAACTACGACGCCGAGGAGAGAAGGCGCATACACGAGGTACTCGAAGACTACGCGTGGGTCGAGATCTAGTGCGCCGGGAAGGCCGCCGGCGCCGGCCGGGCGGCAACCACGTCAACCGGGTCCGCACGAGCAACCCGCGTCAGCGGAGCAGCGGATTCAAGGATGGTGCCGAAGGCGGGACTTATCGGGGCCGCCGAGGTGGGGCCGCGCAGGTCCGCACGAGCACTCCGCGTTAGCGGAGCAGCGGATTTAAGGTTGGTGCCGAAGGCGGGACTTGAACCCGCACGAGCAAAGCTCACTACCCCCTCAAGATAGCGTGTCTACCAATTCCACCACTTCGGCGTGATGTGTTCAGTCCAGGCTGGGCAGCTCGTCTTCCGCCGGGCCGAGCGATGCCGGCAAGTCGTCTTCCATGACCGGCAGGTCCTCGTCCACCACGGGCAGATCGGGAGCTGCCGCTGGCGCCGACTGCTGGGCCTCGTCGGGAATCACCAGGTCGAGCTCGTCGACAGGGCTGGTCTTCTGGCTCGCCAGTATAGCAAGCCCGAAGCTGGTGCAAAAAAACAGCACGACCAGCCAGGCAGTCGCCCGGGTCAGGACATTGCCGCTGCCATCGGAACCGAACAGCGTCTGTGACGCGCCGGCGCCGAAGGAGGCGCCCATATCCGCGCCCTTGCCCTGCTGCAGCATGATCAGGCCAATGATCGCCAGGGCGACCAGCAGGTGGCCAATAAGCAGTATCTGTTCCATGGTCCTAACGTCCCTCCGGGGGACACTTCTTCGTTCAGTGTGCCGCCGCTTGCGCGATCGACAGGAAATCTTCCGCGACCAGTGCCGCGCCGCCCACCAGGGCGCCATCGATATCCCCGGCGGCAAACAGTTCGGCGGCATTATCCGGCTTGACGCTGCCGCCATAAAGGATCCGCGTCTGCGCGGCATCCACACCGGGTATGCGCTGCAGGCAATCGCGAATATAGGCATGCATCGCCTGCGCCTGCTCCGGCGTGGCCGTCAGGCCCGTGCCGATTGCCCACACGGGCTCGTAGGCCACCACGAGTCCGGCCAGGTTTTCCTGTTCACCCAGCGCACCGAGCAACTGCGCACCGACGACTTCTTCAGCCTCGCCGGCCTCGCGCTGCTCGCGGGTTTCCCCGACGCACAGGATAGGCGCCACCGACGCCGCCACCGCGGCGGAAAGCTTCGCCGCCACCAGCGCATCGGTCTCGGCGTGGAACTGCCTGCGCTCGGAGTGGCCAAGGATGACCCATTGACACCCCGCATCGGCGAGCATCTGGGGCGCCACCTCGCCCGTAAGCGCCCCGGACTGGGCGTGGCTGCAGTCCTGGGCGCCCACCGCCACCTGGCTGGCGCCAGCCAACGTGATTGCCTGGTCGATGTGCAGGAAAGTCGGGCAAACGGCGAGGTCTACGCCGGCGGGCAGGTCGGCCTCCAGCAGCCGGGTGAGCAGGGTCTCGACACTGGCCCTTGAGCCGTGCATCTTCCAGTTCCCTACCACCAACGGCCGGCGCATACCTACCCCCAATAAAAAGCGGCGGCAATGTTAACCAAGATGTCTCGGGCTGACAAGGCGCGCATGACGTCGCGGACCCGGGCCGGGTTTGCGCCAGTGGGCGTCGATCAGGCCAGCAGCCGCTCCACTTCCGCCGCGAGTTCACCGCACAGTGAGCAGACCTCGTCGGCATCCTCGCCTTCGATCATCACCCGCACCTTGGGCTCGGTGCCGGAGGGCCGCAACAGCACCCTGCCCGTGCTGCCCAGCTTCTGCTCGGTCGCCGCGACCGCGCTGGCGATATCGCCATTGGCCTCGAGATCCACCTTGCCCGTCACCGGCACATTGATCATGGTCTGGGGAAACATGGTGATACCCGCGCGCAGCCCGTCCAGGTCGCCCTCGGCCGCCTGCAATGCCATCAGCACCTGCAGCGAGGCGACGATGCCGTCGCCCGTGGTGGTGACATCCGAGCAGATGATATGGCCGGAAGACTCGCCGCCGAGCACCCAGCCGCGCGACTCCATCATGGCCTTTACATAGCGGTCGCCGACCTTAGCGCGCGCGAACTCGAGGCCCTG
>JAWVYG010000549.1:0-3110 GCA_033722815.1 Halioglobus sp. | reverse complement strand
TTCCAGATTTGCGCGATATAGCCCAGCAGTCCCTCGTCGTTAACGGCACCTGAACTGTCTGCGTAGCTGATACTGACCACGTCCAGCGGATTATGCTGCTTTCTGAGCACTGCCAGGGATGGTTGGTAGAGATTCGTTTCAGCTGGCTCGGCCACCAGAACTGTGCCGGAGGAATCAGTGATCTTCGCCACGCTGACGTATGATTGCCGCAAATGTTCCTGCAGGTGATCACTTAACCCCTGCCTGTCACGCGTCGTTATCAGGTACGCCAGCATGGGCTGGCTTTGAGCCAGCGCCACGCTTTCCTCAATCGCGATTTTCCTCGCGACCGTAAACTCCCTGTGAGCAGTATGAATGGCAACGACAATACTCGCCAGCAGGGCGAATACCAGTACCATTTCGTTTATTCTACGCGTCAGTGTCATGCCAGTTATTTTTATTCCCGTTGTACCGCATGCGTCCACCCGCAAAGCGGAGCGGTTCCGCGCCTTTGTCTGCAACAAGTGTCCGGCAGAAGGTACCGGTATATCCAGAAAAAACCTGAGAAAAGTGAAGCTTCTTGCTTCAACGGCCTGCAATCGCACGTAAAGTGTGAATTAGTACCGTTCTGGCGCGCACTCCCGATCGCCTTGCGCGCGACTGGCCAGCCGGCGGAAAACGCACCTTCGCCGGCGTAGCGGTAGTTCAACGTCGAAAGGGGCGCGGCGGCACCAGCCACCAGCTCAGCACCACCAGCGCCCCGAACAGCGTATAGCACAGCGCGAATACCCACAGGGGCGCCTGGTAGTACAACAGCCGGTCAACCCAGTGAATGATAAACGGCGTTTCGTATACGGCATCGCCCGCCAGGGCGCGCAGGTCCATCTCCCAGATGGTCAGCGGACAGATCAGGCCCAGCCAGGACTGCAGCACCACGATCGCAATCGCCAGCAGGTGGGCGGCGCGAAACCAGGGATTCCTGACCCACTGCCAACCCAGCGGTTTCCCCGCCAGGACAAACACCAGCGAGAAGACGACGAAGAGCACAAACAGGAAGTGCAGGACCAGCAGCCCGTCGGCGGCAAGCGCGTACAGCGTCCGGGCGCTCACCCGCTGCGCCGGCAGCCGCCGCGACCGAGCGGCGCCGGTAATTCACTACGCGGCTTTGGTGGCGCAGCGGCAACCGCCTGGCGACCGTGGGTCCCCATTGCGCAGCACTGGCAGCCCACTACTCGGCAGCCGCCCGGGCGAAAAACGCCCAGATGACTTCGGCGGCGACCACGTCCTGGTTTGTATTGCCGATCAGGCGCGGCGCCCGCAGCTGCGGGTGCGGTACCGTATGGCCGCCGCCGACCACGCGGTACAGCGCCACCGGCTTGCGGCCCGGCGCCCGCCACGCTTCCACCTCTATCGAGCTGCCGTCCGAGGCGACGGTGTCCGGCAGTTCGCTGCGCTCGGGCGGAGCGGAATACCCCGCCAGGTCGGCCCAGTAGGCGGTGCTGGCCGCGGTGGACAGGACGTCACCGCGATCGCCCACCAG
Organism: Halioglobus sp.; assembly: GCA_033722815.1. GTDB lineage: Bacteria > Pseudomonadota > Gammaproteobacteria > Pseudomonadales > Halieaceae > Marimicrobium. Next base: position 1,591 of record JAWVYG010000549.1, on the reverse strand, counting down.
CCCGTACAGGGCGACCTTGCCGCCCTCGTAGGGATTCATCGGGTCATCGGTGCCATTCATCAACAAGAAGGCGACCGGCTGCCCGGAAGGAATGCAGCCCATGTTGTCCTGTGCGGGCATGCTCGTGGCCACCGGCGCGACGGCGGTGACCAGGTCCGGCGCTTCCAGCGCCAGCCGCAGCGCCATCTGGCCGCCGTTGGAGACGCCGGTGGCAAACACCCGCCCGCGGTCGATGCCGTACTCGCGGTCAAAGCTGTCGACAAGGTTGCGCATGAAGCCGACGTCGTCGATGTCCAGCCGGTTCGCCTCGTAGGGGCCGCCTGCGCGGCAGCCGTTGAAATGACTGGCGTAGCCCTCGGGATAGACCACGATGAAGCCGTGCTCCTCTGCCAGGTACTCGAAGCCGTAGCCGAACATCGCCCGGCTCTGGCTCGCATCCCCCATTGACCCATGAAATACGAACACCAGCGGCGGCCGGGTGGACAGGCGCTTGGGCACGTAATAGTCGTAGCGGCGCGGGTAGCCGTCCCAGGTGGTCTCGCTGTGTAACAGCACACCGGGCAGCCGCGGCTGCGGTACCGCCGTGAAGCTGAGGAAGTAGTAGCCGACGGCGACAACGGCCAGTACGAGTACGATGGAGATGGTTGTTTTCTTCACACGCATATTCTCAGGCTATAGCAGGATCAGGGTATGGGCTAATTACCGATCGGGCGCAGCGACACTGCAAAGTGCGCGCGTCAGCGTTCGAGGTCCCACTCGTACCCGACGCAGCGCTCGCCCTCCAGTTCCGCCCCGGTGGCCTCGAAGGCCCTGCGCGCCGGCAGATTATGCGCCTCGGTGCCAGCCCAGACGAGGCTGACATCGTTCGCATCGCACAGCGCCAGCAGCGCCTCCAGCAGGGACGTGCCGATGCCTTGCTGTCTCGCGGCCGCCACGACTTCGATATCGTACAGGTAGACGATCGAACCGCCCGCCTCCAGGTCCGGGAAACGATAAGCACTCAGCAGGCCCTGTGCAACTCCACCGGATTCCGCCAGCAGCATGTAGCAGCGATTATCAGCCAGGGCGCCTGCGAAATCCCGCGCAGAGATCAGCTCACCATCGCGGTCAATCGGGGCTATGATGCGCTCCACCGCCGCGCGCCACACCCGCTCGTCGCCGGGGGCCAGCCGCCTTGTCACGTAACGCATGGACACGCCAGGTTCACCCGGGTGTGCCGGCAGCGGGCGCGGTCACGCTCGCTGCACATGCGCCCTGGCACGTCGCCACCTCAGCACCTGGTAGCCGCCCAACAGGACCAGGCCCCCGCCGAGGATTGCCCGGTCCCTGTCCAGACGACGACTGACCCAAACCAGCATGGCCGAGGTGACCAGACCGAAACCGATCCATCCGATATAGGCCGCTACCTGCATCGACTACTCGCCTCGCCAGGCGGCGGACCACGAAGAGCTAGGGTATCCTGCCGACCGTTCCGGCGCTGCACACACCATCTCACGGTGCCCGCTTGCGGGCGCTGAGAATCCAACCGGTCAACAGCACAAGCGTCGCCAACGTGAAGACGAACAGGTTGGCATCGATGCCCAGCGGCCCC
>JAWVYG010000548.1:0-3111 GCA_033722815.1 Halioglobus sp. | reverse complement strand
GTCCTTCGGCCAGTTCGCCATCAGCTGTGACAACTCGGCCCGGTAGGTGGACTCCGAGGCGTTGTCCACCACCCGCACCACCACGGGTTGCAGGGCGATATCTCCCTGCACGCGCTCAGCGGCCCGTTGGAGGGTGTTCAGTGTCCTCTCAAAGCGGGATATGGGGCTGTTGTAAAGGACAATAGAGACTGATAATCGGGCGGCCTGCCCGGCAGTTTTTTGCATCGCAAGATGTTATCAGGTGGTCGGCCAATGGCAATACAAGCAGGTGTCAGGATCAGGGTAATCGGGCAAATCTGAACGATGGCTGAACGGCCCGCGACGGGGCCGGCGACAGCCCTTTTTCGGTGCCCCCGAGAGGCACCGTAACGGCGATTCCAAGGGGCAGTGTGAAAAATCACAAAACCAGTCTATCGCCCTGTATTTCATAGAGTTTTTCAAAGCGCGCGTGCTAAGCTGTAATAAAGTACATAATCAATGGTTGACTCTCCGGGCAAACCTCGCAGAATCGACCCAGAGCATTAAAAACATCTAGATCTGCCATCGAGCAGGCAACAGGGGATAAAAATGATCATGAGGGGCGCCACTCTACTCAGCCGTGCGGCTGCATATCTCACTTTTTTGATCGCGTTGACCGCCTGTGGCGGCGGCGGCGGTAGCGGCGCCGAGTTCTTCGGCGGTGGTGGCAACGACGGGGAACTGGTGCTGGAGCTGACGCTGCTGGATCCCCAGGGTAACGCGACCAATACGGTCACTGCCTCCTCACCGGGCACGCTGAAGGTGCGGGTCATCGATAATGGCGCCAACCTCGTCGTCACTGTCAACTCCAGTGTCGGCGACGTATTCCCCGCCAGTGGTACCGCCCTGACGGACGACCAGGGCGTCGCGACGTTCCAGATCGAGGCGGGTGACGTGCGCGGCGCCGGCACCATCAACGCCAGCGCGCAGAATGCCCAGGGCCAGGATCTCGCAGGCTCGCTGAACTTCCAGGTCGGTGCTACCGGCCTGCGCCTGGGCAGCTTCGATACGAGCGGTATGTTTATCGAGAACCAGGTCGCCATCGAGCCTCAGTCGGCGCTTGCCGCCGGCGGCAACGCGGAACTGTCCGTCGTCGTACTCGACCCGGACGGCAACCGTGTCACCGACTCCGAGGAGGTGCGCTTCAACTCCGGCTGTATCGCCGCCGGCCTGGCCACGATCAACCCGGAGAACCCCGTCCTGTCGGTCAACGGCGAGGCCTCCACGCTGTATACCGCCACCGGCTGTACCGGCGTGGACGACGTCACGGCCAGCCTGGTAGGCGCAGGGGCCCAGGCCTTTGGCGCGCTGAACATCGCCTCCCCGGAAGCCAACGCGGTGCTGTTCCTGAACGCGGACCCGACGCTGATCGTTCTGCGGGGTACCGGCGGCCAGAACCGCTCCGAAACATCCAACGTCAGCTTCCGTGTGGTGGATGGCAACGGCCAGCCGCTGCAGGGCGTCACCGTTAACTTCAGCCTGACCACCGACGTCGGCGGCCTCCTGCTGTCCACCCTGTCGGCGCTCAGCAACGGCGACGGCGAGGTGTCGGTGACTGTACAGGCGGGCGACGTCGCAACCGCCCTGCGCGTGCTGGCGACGGTAGACGACGGCTCGGGTGATCCGGTATCGACCGTCTCCGACCTGCTGACAGTCACCACCGGCCTGCCCGACCAGGACTCCATCACCCTGAGCGTGAGCGAGAGTCACGTGGTGCCGCAGGCTTTCACCGTCAGCGGCAAGACCCGGCAGCTGACCGTGCGCATGGCGGACAAGTTCAACAACCCCGTCGTCGACGGCACGGCCGCGGTATTCACCACCGAGTACGGTGCGATCGTCGGCACGTGTTTCACCCTGGACGGCGTGTGTTCGGTCGAGTGGCGCAGCCAGTTCCCGCGCCTGCCCACGCTGACCGGCGAGGCCTTCGTCAAGCGCATCGACGATTTCGACTACTTCTGCCCGAGCCACAACGGCAGCGGCGGCCCCTGCCCCGATGACCTGGGCTATACCCGGGGCGCCCGCTCGACGATCCTGGTACACGCGATCGGTGAGGAGTCCTTCGTCGACCGCAACGGCAACGGCATCATGGACGAGGACGAGCGCTTCCTATTCGACAACCTGACCGAGGCGTTTATCGACAACAACGAGGACGGCGTATTCACGCCCGCCGACCCCGCCTGCCAGGGCGTACCCGCACCGGCTGACAACGCGCGCTGCATCGCCGGCCAGGAAGAGGAGTTCGTGGACTACAACAGCAACAACACCTTCGACACCAACGACGCACCCGCCCTCTACAACGGCCTGCTGTGCCCCCCCGAGGGCAACGGCAACTGGTGCAGCCGCGAGCTGGTGCACGTGTTCGATTCAGAGGTTGTAACGCTGTCCGACGGGCCCAACTGGGATATCAATGTCGTGAGCAGGCTCACCGACAATGTCGTCAGCGCCGTGTCCTTCGGGATCAACGAGGTCCGCAGCTACGACATCTACATCGCCGACACCTACAATAACCCTCCACCGGCGGGTTCCTCGGTCAGCCTGGCCGTGAGCGGCGACTGCGACCTCCTGGACCCGACCTCCACGGATATCCTCGACCTCACGGCGCCGGGCGCCTTCGCCTGGGGCATGTCGGTATCTCAACCGAGCAGCTTCAGCAATGAGCCGGGTGTGGTCTCCATCACGCTCAACCCGACCGAGGGCAGCGCCATCACCTGGTCCTATCCGTGTAATGGCTTCGATCCCTGTGCCGGGTTCAGCCCGCGGCCATCATTCTGCCCGGACCCCTAGGCCCGGATCGACGAAAAAAGCCGCAATACTTGTTGCGGCTTTTTTTTACGCCGCGTTTTTCCCCGGCGACCGCTGACAAGCTCAACTGTGTGAGAATCAGTTTCACGTTCCTGGCTGCGAAGGTGAGGTCGCGTCGCCGGCGCCAACTTGCCATCGGGCGAGGCTGGCCTATCATTGCACGACCCAAGTCCTGCAACCGAGGAAGCGATATGAACCCCACTCTTCACAGGCGCGCCCTGCTCCGGGCCGCCATCGCCTCTGTGCTGGCGCCTGCCGCGCTGTTTCCCTCAGCCTGGGCTACCGAGCCCT
>JAWVYG010000547.1:0-3111 GCA_033722815.1 Halioglobus sp. | reverse complement strand
GTCGTGCAGGTCGCGCATAATGCGTTCGCGCTCGGTGCGCTCGACCGACTCGCGCTCCTCGGCGAGGCTGACCAGTTGGCCCACGAGGTTCACAACGGTCTGTGCATAGTCGATGTCGGAGGGGTCGAACAGTCGGCGCCCGCGGTGTTTGCCGGAGAGCACCACCTGCCCGGCGCCCCCGGGCGCCGGGATCACCATATTCAGGCCGTGGTTGGTCAGGCGCGGCTTGTCGTCCCTGGCCCCGGAACTGAGGATCACCGCGTCAGGTGCGTCGAAGATCGATTCGAACAGGTTGCCAAGCTCGTTCACGACCTCGCGGGGGCCGAGGGAGCGGGCGAAGCGGTAGGCGATCTCGGGCATGATCTGCCAGGGCGAGCGATCCGGCGTGCGAACGACCCGCTGCCAGATCCATTGCCGCACGGGGAAATAGACCCAGGCCACCAGCAGCACCGCGACCACGGTGGAGCCGGCCACGCCCATCTGCAGGAAAGTGATCAGCAAGACGTCCACCGTGATGATGGCGACGCCCATCCCGAACCAGATCCAGGTGTTCAGCCACCAGCGCTCGACGTCGAAGAGCCTGTAGCGCGCCGCCCCCAGCGCCAGGCCGATAAAAAACACCAGGAGTATGAGTTGTGACAGCCAGGGAGAGGTGACCGGCTCGGCGCCGTACAGCGGCGGCACGACGTACATCGCGAACGCGCCGGTGGTGCTGCCGAAAATGGTAATGCCCAGCCACAGCAGTGACGCCTTCTCCAGCGGCCTGCCGCGCGAGTGCCACCACTGCAGGGTTGCCAGCGTAAAGCCAGGCACCAGCGGCATGCAAAACAGCGGGAAGTAGAAGGTGTGCACCGGGAACTCGATAACCTGGAAGGTTATGAGAAACCAGATGAATAATCCGAAGCCGATGGTCAGCGGCCACATCGGGCGCCGGGTCAGGCGCACGGGGTACTGCCAGACCAGCGCCAGCGCCGCGCCGATCATGATGACGAAGCCCAGGTGATTGATGCCTTCCAGTGCAGGTACAAGCGCGACGACGGGAGCGGCCAGCTCCCTCGGGCCGTACATGGGCCAACTCCATGCCGTTAGCCAGAACCCGACCGCGGCGACCATGACCAGCATGGTGTTCGCGTCGCCGGGGGTATGCGCCTTCAGCGCGGTGCCGATGGCCAGCGCGACGACGCCCATGATGGAAATCGCCCAGTACCAGCCCGGCAGCGCACCCAGTGGTCGCTGCGGCTGCGCGGTTGCTGATAAATGCCGCCCGTCGGCCAACTCCAGCAGCACCGGCCCGCGCTGCAGCAGGGCGGTGAGTTGCACGATGTCGCGCTGGAAATCGGTCAGCACGCGATAGCTGCCGGCCACGTCGGGATCGTTCAGCGTCAGGTAATCGCGCAGCGGTATGCGCTGCCCGTCCGCCGATAGCGCGACGACGACGTCGCCACTGCGCAGTCCCGCCTCGTCGGCCGGCAGGCCGGTGCTGACCTGCGTCACGCGCAGGCCGGCGTCGCCACCCACCGGCGCCAGGTTGATTCCCAGGGTGGGCACCTGCAACACGATAACCGTTTGCAATACCAGGAACACCAGCCCCGCGCTGACCACGGTCCAGACCCAAACCAGGGGTGTCGCGTCAAAGCGCGACACGGCCGCCGCCAAGCCGGCGGGGCGATTCGAACTGTCCTGGCGCAACGCCGCCTCGTTCATGGGTGTATCCAGCCCGCCTGTTGCGAATGAATTACCGGCCATGAGGCCATTGCACCTTAGTGTAGCAGCCGTTTTACGGACACGTTGCGACAGAGGGCCGGGACTGTCTACCCCTGCATATGGGGGATTGGTGATCGCGACGCACGCGCGTACAAATGGTGCGCAGAATGTCTCCACAACCCCAGGATATTGGAGGTGACCAACGTGAAATACCGAATACAGCTGTCAGCAGTCCTGTTTCTTTCGCTCATTGCGAACGGGTCCGTGGCTCAGCCGGCGGGCGAGGCGGGCGAGATTCCGCCCGAGGTGCTGGATGCGAATTTTACCGAGGCGGACGCGGCGCGCGAGGCTTCACTCTGGCGCGAAAGGACCGTCGAGCGCGCTCCGGCTGATCCCCTTGCCGAAATGTCGGCCGCCGCCGATCTCGTGGTACGCGGCACGGTGACCGGGCAGGAGGTGGTCCACGACGCCGGCGGCACGCCCTATACCCACACCACGCTCGACATCAGCGAGGTGCTGGAGGGAGGCTACGGCGGCAGCGAGATTACCGTGGTGCAGGAGGGTGGTCCCTTGCGAGATAAGCCCGATGAGGTCCTCATACTGTCCCATACCCACTATTTCACCCCGGGCCAGGAAGAGCTGCTTTTCCTGCAACTGAATCCGGACAGTCCGCATCCCTACTCCCGGGTAGTGATAAAAAACCGTTTCGGCGTACTCAACGGCAAGGTGTTCAACGAGAACGGCCGCGGCCTGATCTATACCGAGCAGGAAGAGGCGCCCGGCTACACCCTGTCCCTGAGCAGGAACCGCCATCCCCACCCCCGCTTCAGCGATTTCAAGATAGGCCCCCACGAGTTCAGCAAACGGTTCAGCGAGCGTGACGAGGAAGTCGGGAACAACGACTATCCTGCCTCGACGCCGCTGAAGAGGGTGAGGCCTGGCTACCAGGCCGGCGTGGACGTCAGTACATTCAAAAACGCGCTTGCCAGGCAGGGAGGATATAACGATGAATAACTTGACGAAGATCGCCGGTATTGCCTGTCTTTCCCTGGTGGCCGAGGGCGCCAGCGCCTACACCTATATCACCCGGGGCTGTGGCACCGTAACCGGGTACAGTACGATCAGCAGGACGTTTAACCTCGCGAACAACCTGTCCACGGCTGAGAAAGACGATATCGCCACGGCCGCGTCGCGGGTAACAGTGTTCTCGCAGGCCACCATGATACTCAACGACAACAACGACAGTAATTTCAGTACCACCAACAATCAGAACGAGATCTACCACGACACGTCTCACCCGACAGCACAGTGCGCGCTGCGCTACAACACCTCCAGCTGCACGGTTATCGCGACGGACATCCGTTTCGGCAACCAGACCTGGGTAACGGGGGAGGATTCCCAGCACCG
>JAWVYG010000546.1:0-3128 GCA_033722815.1 Halioglobus sp. | reverse complement strand
GCTGGGCATTTACTCGACAACGCCCGTGCAGGGCGCGTGGCGGCGTGAGTCCCCGGCAGACTACCAGCAGGCCATCCTCGAGCAGGATCACCCGCCGTTCACGCGGACACCGGCCGGGCCGGCCAGCATAGAGACCTACACCGTGCTGCACGGGCGCGGTGGTGTGGAGCGTGCGCTGCTGATCGGGCTTTTACAGGACGGCACGCGGTTCATCGCCGAAACGCCGGACGACGCCGACACCCTCGGGCGCATGGTGCAGCGGGACATGCTCGGCGCCACGGGCAACGTTGTCGCCGGGCCGGACAAGAACATCTTTACGCCGGATCTTGATTGACGTCAGTGACAGGCCCGCACCGTTTCCAGCACACTGCTGCCACAATCCCTAACGGAAACGGGTGGCCATGACTGACAACGCAACTTCCATCAGGAGCTACCGCGACGGCGTCGCCGTCATTACCGGCGGCGCGTCGGGTATCGGCAGGGCCCTGGGCGAGGAGCTGGCCGCGCGCGGCTGTGAGGTGGTGCTGGCCGACCTGCAGCTCGACAAGGCGACCGACGTTGCGCAGCAGCTGGTCGCGGCGGGCGGCAAGGCCACGGCCGCGGCGCTGGACGTGACGGACGCGCAGGCAGTAGAGACGCTCGTCGACGACACGGTAGAGCGTTGCGGGCGCATCGACTACATGTTCAACAATGCCGGTATTGCCCTGAACGGCAAGTTCCGGGATTTCGAGCTGTCCCACTGGCGCCGCACTATCGACATCAATCTCATGGGCGTGGTGTACGGGGTACGCGCCGCGCATGCGCACATGGAGCGGCAGGGCTTCGGCCACATCGTCAACACGGCGTCTTTCGCCGGCGTGTTTCCCTGGCCCACCACGATCGCCTATACCACCAGCAAGCATGCCATCGTCGGGCTCAGCACGGCGCTGCGGGCGGAGCTTGCGCCCACCGGTGTGCGTGTGAGCGTGGTGTGCCCCGGCACCATCATGACGCCGATGATAGAGCAGGGCGCGACGCCGGAACGCTGGGTGGGCACCTACTCGAAGGAGAAGCTCGAGGCCTTTTTCAAGGGCGCCAACGGCATGGCGCCGGATCTCTTCGCGCGCAAGGCGCTGGACAAGGTCGCCGACAACCGGGGCGTCATCGTCCTGCCGGGCGGTTACCGCGCGCTGTGGTTGATCAACCGGCTGTCGCCGACACTGGCCATGGGCCTGTCGCAGAAGATCTACGAGGCGATTTTCAAGCGCATCGAGGACTGAACGCCGCGCAGCGGCGCAGGTTACAGGTTCGCCACGGGCTGCAGGAACCCCGTGCAGGTAGCCCACAGGGCGGCGCGGGCGCTGTCGTCCTGCACCAGCTTGTGGGGCGCGGCCTCCTTGCAGCTGCTGAAGTACTTGCCTGTGGGCATGCCGGCCGGGTCCATGCCCGCCAGGTGCAGCGTAGTGCGGGCCCCTTTCTCCGGCGCGATGAACACCCTGCGCAGGATAAACTGCTGCCACTTCGGGTAGTCGTCCAGGATGCCCGTGTTGACCGCGCCGGGATGCAGTGCATTGACCGCGATACCGCGTCCCTCCAGTCGCTGCGCCAGTTCCCTGGCCAGCATGGTCATCACCAGCTTGGACTGGTTATAGGAGGGCTGCGCCGCGTATTTCTCCCAGCCCCTGAAGCTGCTCTCAACCAGCTTGCCGTACTTGTGCATCATGGAGGTGACGAAGATCACCTGGGAGGGTGCGGCCGCTTCCAGTGCCGGCAGCAGGTCGAGCGTGAAGCGCAGCTGGGCGAGGGCATTGACGGCGAACTGCAGCTCGAAGCCGTCCGTCGTGATGACCTCCTCCTGCGCGATGAGGCCGGCGTTGTTGATCAGGATGTCGAGGCGCGGGTGCCTCTCCAGGAAGGCCCGTGCACACGCCGCAACGGAATCCAGTGAGGCCAGGTCGAGGTCGAGCAATTCCAGCTTGTCGCTGCCTGTCGCCGTGCGGATTTGTTCAAGGGCCGCTTCGGCTTTAGCCCGGTTGCGGTTGGCCATGACGATATGGTGGCCCTGCGCGGCGAGTTCCTGCGCCGTGACCTTGCCGATGCCGTTGGTGGTGCCGGTGATGAGTATGGTTTTCACGATAGCCGCCTCGCGTGGTCTGCAAGGTGACAGACTCTAGCACAGGAGCGGGCGGATGGGTCAGGGGGCTCGTGTTATCCCCGGCCGGGTCGTGCCGGCAAGAGCGGACCAGGTGCCAGCTGCGGCTAGGTATCGCCCAGGTTGCGCCACAGCTGGTGCCACCACCGAGATGCCAGGTTGGCCCCACGGCGACGGCGGACGCGGGCGCGTCTATCGTGGGGTTGGTTGGCGGCCTGCGTTTCCCAGGGGAAATCCCCGCCGTGAGCGGCGGGCGTCATCGCCCGCGCCAGCGCCCTGCCGCGCAGGGGAAGGTCGAGTACCGGGTCGGCGTCCGTCCCGGAGCGCTGCGGGGAATCTGAGGGTTTCATCACGCCTCCGAGTCCAGCTTCCACACACATCTTGAAGCCGCGCTATAGCTCTCCTGAGCGCAAACCTGTGCCTGGCGCTTTTCCGCCTCGCGAAAGAGCATGACCGTCATGGTGACGCCGCCGATGAAAAGGATGTGCAGCATCCAGGTGACGCTGAAGTGGTAGATCGACAGGAACATCAGGCTGAAGATCATGCTCCACATCCAGCCCAGTACCTGCATGAAATAGTGTTGCAGGTGCAGGTCGAAGTGGCGCAGCGGGTTGAACCGTGCGTCCATGATGGCGTCCCAGCTGCCTACGATGATGCTGCCCATGGGTCTGCTCTCCATAAGGGGGTTGTCGCCAATGATTACGGCGGAGGAAGTGACATGGTTCATCGCGCCGGGAAACTGTCTACCTTCTGTTCAACTGCCCGGCGGTAGCGCGCCGGCGGTGGGCAACCGGCCCGCTTTGGTGTGCGTAACCTGTTCGAGACCAACAACGGAGATCAGGAAGATGTCGAGACTCTCACTAGCACTGACGATATTCGGGCTGTTCGCGCTCGGGCTGCCGCTGTGGGCGATGCAGAATAACGAGTACGGTGGCGGCAACACGCACCTGTGTATCGGCGAGTGCTACGAAAACTGGAAGGACCAGACCGGCGGCGT
>JAWVYG010000545.1:0-3128 GCA_033722815.1 Halioglobus sp. | reverse complement strand
CGCGGCTTCTTCCAGATTCTCATGCCCGACGGCTCCCAGGCCTATACCCGCGACGGCGCCTTCCAGCTCAGCGACCAGGGCGAACTGGTGACCGCGTCGGGCTTTTCCCTGCAGCCGTCGATCACCATTCCCGAGAACGCGGTGTCCGTGACGATCGGCGGTGACGGCACCGTGTCCGTGCGGCTGCCCGGCTCCACCGGCGTGAGCCAGATCGGTACGGTGCAGCTGGCGGACTTCGTCAATCCCGCCGGCCTGCAGCCGATCGGGGACAACCTGTTCCTGGAGTCCAGCGCGAGCGGCTCGCCGCAGCCGGGTAACCCCGGTCTCAACGGCCTGGGCGTACTCAGCCAGGGCTACGTGGAGAGCTCCAACGTCAACGTCGTGGAGGAGCTGGTGAACATGATCGAGACGCAGCGCGCCTACGAGATGAATTCCCGCGCGATCTCGACTACTGACCAGATGCTGCAGTACGTGGCCAATAACCTGTAGGTTGCCGTCATGAAACAGCTCGCGCTGATAGTTGTCCTTGCTTCCACCGCGTTACTCGGTGCCTGTATCAATTCCCCCAGCCGTGTGCACCCCGACTACGCGGTGATGGAGCCGATTGACTATGTCCCCTCGCCGGAAAGCCTCGCGCCCACCGGCGCTATCTATCACAACGAGGGACGCAGCCTGGTACTGTTCGAGGACCTGCGCGCGCGTCGGGTGGGCGACATCCTCACCATCGTGCTGGCCGAGTCCACCGACGCCGCCAAGAGCAGCGACACCTCCGTGGACAAGAGCAACAGCAACGTCATCACCAACCCGCTGCTGGCGGGCAAGCTGCGCGATTTCGACGGCAGCAACACGCTCGACTTCGACCTCTCGTCGGAGAACTCCTTCGGCGGGGAGAGCGCCAGTAACCAGAGCAACAGCCTCAACGGCAGCATCACCGTGACGGTGGCCAAGGTCCTGCCGGGCGGCAACCTGTACGTGCAGGGCGAGAAGTGGATACACATCAACCAGGGCAACGAGTACATTCGCCTGCGCGGTATCGTGCGGCCGGTGGACATCCTGGCCGACAACACGATTCTCTCCACGCAGGTGGCGGATGCGCGGATTTCCTACGGCGGCACCGGCGCCACGGCGGACGCCAACCGCATGGGCTGGCTGTCGCGCTTCTTCGTCAGCCCGCTGTGGCCTTTCTAGGAGTGCTGCACATGAATCCCAGCCGCGTCAGTAAGCTCGTCGGCACCGCGCTCGCACTGTTACTGCTGCTGCAGGTGCAGCTGGCACAGGCGGAGCGCATCAAGGACCTCGGCTCCTTCACCGGCGTGCGCAGCAACCAGTTGATCGGCTACGGCCTGGTGGTGGGGCTGGACGGTTCCGGCGACCAGACCACGCAGACGCCGTTCACCGTGCAGAGTGTGAAGAACATGCTGGCGAAACTCGGCGTGGTCGTCGACCCGCGCATCAACCCGCAGCTGAAGAATGTCGCCGCGGTGATCGTGCACGCGGAACTGCCGCCGTTCGCCCGCCCCGGACAGACCATCGACGTCACCGTGTCGTCACTGGGCAACGCCAAGAGCCTGCGTGGCGGCGCGCTGCTGATGACGCCGCTCAAGGGCGCCGACGGACAGCTGTACGCGATGGCGCAGGGCAACCTCGTGGTCAGCGGCTTCGGCGCCGAGGGTGCGGACGGCTCCTCGGTCGCGGTCAACGTGGCCAACTCGGGGCGCATTCCCAACGGCGCCACGGTCGAGCGCGCGGTACCGACGCCCTTCGGCGCGGACAACAAGCTGGTTATTAACCTTAACGCGCCGGACTTCACCACGGCACTGCGCGTCGCCCAGAGCATCAATGAAAGCCTCGGCGGACAGATTGCGCGGCCGCTGGACGGCGGCACCATCGAAATCGATACCCCGGGCGATCCGGGAGAGAAAGTCGCCTTTGTGTCCGTGGTGGAAAACCTGACCGTGAAACCCGGCGAGGCGGCGGCCCGCGTCATCGTAAATTCCCGCAGCGGCACGGTCGTTATCGGCAGCGAGGTTCGCGTCATGCCCGCGGCCGTCGCCCACGGCAACCTCACCGTGAGCATCTCCGAGAACTTCCAGGTCAGCCAGCCCGGCCCGCTGGCGGAGGGAGAGACCGTCGTCACGCCGCAGTCCGAGGTCGCTATCGAGCAGGAGGGCGCGAGGATGTTCTATATCGATCCCGGCGTCACACTGAAGGACCTGGTGGCCGCGGTGAATCGCGTGGGCGCGGCGCCCGGCGACCTCGTCGCCATCCTGGAGGCGCTGGAAAAGGCCGGCGCCCTGCGCGCGGACCTCACCGTCATCTAGGGCGCCGCCGTGAATCCCGCACAGGCAGGCGCGTTCTACGACCTCCAGGGGCTGGCGTCCCTGCGTGCGCAGGCCGCCAGCACGCCCCGGTCTGCCACGCGCGAGGTGGCGTCACAGTTCGAGGCGCTGTTCGTGCAGATGATGGTCAAGTCCATGCGCGACGCCACCATCGACGGCGGGCTGTTCGGCAGCCACCAGATGGACTTCTACCAGAGCATGTTCGACCAGCAGATGTCCCTGCACCTGTCGCGGCAGAGTTCGCTGGGATTGTCCGATATCCTCGTCGAGCAGCTGGACGGCGGCGCTGCAGCCGCGCCGCGCGAAGAAGACGCACAGGGCCTGTCGCAGCTCGGTGTATTGTCTGGCAGCGGTAATACCGCAGCTGCGCCCGCAACCGCGGGGCCTGCACCGCAGGCACCCGCTGCAGCGAATGATCAAGCGGTGCCCGCACAGGCTGGCCCGCCCGTGTCAGCCGGCGATAGTGACTGGCGCCCCGGCTCTCCCGCGGAGTACATCCGCAGCGTGTGGGACCACGCCGTTGACGCCGCAGGCAGGATAGGCCTGGACCCGCTGGTGCTGGTGGCGCAGTCGGCGCTGGAGACGGGGTGGGGTCGCAAGGTCATCCAGGCTGTCGACGGCCGCAGTAGTTTCAACCTGTTCGGCATCAAGGCCGGCGGCGGCTGGAACGGCGAGTCCGCTGCCGTGAATACGCTGGAATACCGCGATGGCATCGCCGCGTTGGAGCGGGCCAGCTTCCGCGTCTACGACTCGTTGCGAGACAGTTTCGACGACTACGTGGATTTCCTG
>JAWVYG010000544.1:0-3138 GCA_033722815.1 Halioglobus sp. | reverse complement strand
TTCCGGGCCTTTGGGGCCGCGTGGTTCGCGCCGGCAGCCCGAGTGGGTCCCGGACCCGGCGCGTGGCCACCCGGGGGGGGGGGTTTTCCTCCCCTAAAATTACAACCCGCCCCCCGACGGCTTCGGAGACCCAAGAAGCCATCAGGCAGTGGATATCGACGTCGAAAAGTTAAGAGGACGGCCCGACTGGGTGGCGCCCCCTGAGCGAATGGCTTTTTGTTTCTGAGCGAAGGGGGCGCCACCCAGTCGGGCCGGCCGAGCAGACAGTAAAGCCACCGAATGACTACAGAAGCTGCGTCAATAAAAAACGGCGAGTCCGAACAAGACTCGCCGTTCAGAGAGTACCAGACTAGATCAGGCGCCGGGTTTCGGCATCGCGGCCAGCGCCTCGACGACCTTGTCGCCGAACTCGTCGGTCTTGATCATGGTGACGCCGGCGCCGGGCTTGGACAGGTCCGGGGTGGAGAAACCGGCGCCGAACACGCTTTGCATGGCGCGCCAGACGTTCTTCGATTCCTCGACCATGCCGAAGCTGTCCTCCAGCATCATGGCGACGGAACCGATCATCGAGTACGGGTTGGCGATGTTCTGGCCGGCGATGTCGGGGGCGCTGCCGTGGGAGGGCTCGTAGTAGCTCTTCTCGGGGCCCTTGCAGGAAGACGGCATGAGGCCGAGGGAGCCGAGGATGCCGCCGCCCTGGTCCGACAGGATGTCGCCGAACATGTTCTCCATGACCATGACGTCGAACTGGCCCGGGTTGAGGCACAGCAGCGTTGCCGCGGCGTCGACCAGGACGTGTTTGACTTCCACCTCCGGGTACTCGGCGGCCACCTCTTCCACCACCTCGTTCCACAGCACGCTGGACTTGAGCACGTTGCTCTTGTGGATGTTGTGCAGCACCTTCTTGCGGCGCATGGAGAGCCGGAACGCCTCGTGGGCGACGCGGCGCACCTGCTCCTCGGTGTACTCCAGGGTTTCCTTCACGTAGCGCAGGCCGTCCTCGTTAATGCCGACCTCCTTCTCCCCGAAATACAGGCCGCCCACCAGCTCGCGCACCATGACGATGTCGATGCCGTCGCCGATGATCTCGGGCTTCAGTGGCGAGAAGTGCGCAAGCTCTTTGGGCAGCGATACCGGGCGGAAGTTGGCGAAGGTGTTGTAGCGCGCCCGCATCGGCAGCAACGCGCCGCGCTCCGGCTGCATGTCCACGGGAATCTTCTGCGACTCCTCGTGGCTCAGCCCGATGGGGCCCTTGATAATGGCGTCCGCGGCGTCGCAGATGGCCTTGGTCTCGTCGGGAAAGGGATGGCCGCACTTGAAGTAGGCGCCGGCGCCGAAATCGGCCGGCTGGATATCGAAGCTGACGTCGTTGCGCTGTTCGACCAGCCGGAACACTTTCACCGCCTCGCGGGCGATTTCCGGACCGATGCCGTCGCCCTCCAGCAGGGCGATTTTGTACTGAATCATAAGCTGTTTCTCTACCGTAGGAGCAGGGGCGGCGCGCCGCCCGGATTCAAAAGGCGGCCATTCTACTGTGTTTCAGTGCGGATTTCACAGGCCTGCAGGGCGCGGGGCACCCCCGCCGGATCGAGCCGGTTTACGCCAGGGTGCCGTCCTCGGCGGGGGCCTGGTCGCGCAACTGCGGCAGGACCTTTGCGGCAAACAACTCCAGGCTGTTCCAGGCAAACTCGAGGGGCATACCGCCGCACAGCGGCGCGAGATTGATCGACCCCTTGCGGGTGATCTTATCCACCGCCTGCTGCGGCGAAAGGATGGCGTACTTGCCCTCTGCACGCAGGCCGTCGAGGTCTGATGCGCTGGATTCGGCATAGGCCCGGCGGCTGGCGTGTTTCCAGCCGGCATAGGCCAGCGCGTCAAACAGCAGGTAGTCGCCGAACTGCGCCCAGGCCGCATCGGGATCCTCGGCGATGAGGGTGAGACAGGGCTCCCGCGGGAAGATGACGAAACCGCTGTCGAAACCGCACTCGCGGCAGGCCTCGTCGTAGGCCTGCTTGAGCGCCGGGTCATCGATCGCGGGGGCAAAATACAGGCCGAAGCGAGCGGCGCGGCGGGCCGCGGCGGCGCTGTTGCCGCCGATACACAACAGTGCCTGTACAGGGCTCTGTGGTACCGGGCTCAGGCGCGCCCGGGTACCGTTGTGCTCAAACTCTTCGCCACCCAGGGCGCGCACGAGAATATCGACCTTGTCATCGAACAGGCGCCCGCGGCCCTTCCAGGGCGCGCCGAACAGTGCATACTCCGCCTCCCGGTAGCCCAGACCCAGGGTCGTGGAAAAGCGCCCGTTGGATACCAGGTCCAGGACTGCGATGTCTTCCGCCACGCGCACAGGGTCGTGCAACGGCAACTGGAGGGCACTGACGTTCAGCGCCACCCGCTCGGTAACAGCGGCAGCGGCCATGGCCATCATGAGCGGCGAACTGAGAAAGCCGTCCGGGCTGTTGTGGTGCTCGGAAAAACCCACCACCGAGATCCCCTGCGCATCCGCCCAGCGCGCCATATCAATGCAGGCCGCGTAGCGCTCCGCAGGGGTATCCGGGCAGTCGGGCGCAGTGCGCATGTCAAACTGCAGAACGGTCAGTGCTGCCATCGCATCCCACACCCTGCGCCGCCGGGCTGTACCGGAATACCGGTCCACGGCGACCATGCAGCAACGGCCGCGGTCCGGACAGCCCGGCCTGTATTTCCTGAATCGCGCAAAACTAGAATACGGTGGGCACGATCGCGTCGATGAGCCGCGGGCCGTGGGCCTTCACCGCGGCCTCGAACTGCTCGTTGAATTCCTCGGCCGTGGTTGCCCGCGTCGCCGGCACACCCATGCCCTCGGCAACGGCGACGAAGTCCAGGTCGGGACTCCCGATGTCCAGCGTGCTGGCGGCCTTGGGGCCGGGTGTGCCGCCGCGGGCCCCGGTGCGGCTGAACTCGAGCTCGAGGATGCTGTACTTGCGGTTGTTGAAGATCACGACGGTGATATCGAGGTTCTCCCGCGCCATCGTCCACAGCGCCTGCAGCGTGTACATGGCGCTGCCGTCCGCCTCCAGTGAAATGACCTTGCGCCCGGGGCAGGCGATGGCCGCACCCACCGCGGCCGGCAGGCCCCAGCCGATCGCACCCCCGGTG
>JAWVYG010000543.1:0-3143 GCA_033722815.1 Halioglobus sp. | reverse complement strand
CTGCACCTGCTCGACATAGCGCACCGCGGCGGCACCCCGGCGCCCGTCTACATCGGCGTCGACAACCTGCCGGCGCCGCGCCACGAGGTGGATGCCTGGCTGGCCGCGCAGCTGGGGATCGAACGCGCTACAGCGCCGCCCGCGAGCGGCGCAGGCGCCGATGCGCGCGGTACCGCCGGCCACCGGCGCTGTCGCAATGATGCCCTGCGCGAAAGCGGCTATGCGCTGCGTTATCCCGATTACCGCGCCGGTTATGCTGCGTTACTCGAACGGGAGGAAGCGGGCACCACCGGCTGTTGAGCGGCGCGCCGTTTACAGCGCCAGTACGGCCTCGACGTCTATCGCCGCGCCCCGCGGCAGCGCCGCGACCTGCACGCAGGCGCGGGCCGGGTAGGGTTCCTGCAACACGCTGGCCATGACGTCGTTCACCGCGGCGAAGTCGTCAAGGTCGGTCAGGGAGATGTTGATTTTCACGGCCTTGTCGAGGCTGCCGCCGGCTGCCTCGGCCACCGCTGCCAGGTTGGCGAACACCTGGCGCGCCTGCGCGGTAATGTCGCCGTCCACAAGCTCCGAGCTGCCGGGCACGAGCGGAATCTGCCCCGACAACCACACGGTGTTACCCAGCTTGACCGCCTGGGAGTAGGGACCGATGGCGTCCGGCGCGGACGGCGTTGAAATAACGGCTCTGTTGCTCACTGGTTTTCCCCCTGGTGCGTGTGGCGGGTCAGTTCTTGACCCTGATGACCTTGCGCACGTGATTGATGTCGCGCAGGCGCTTCATGATGCGCGCGAGGTGGACCCGGTTCTGCACGTGCATCTCCATCGTGACATAGGTGAACTGGTAATCCTTGTGCTCGGTGGAGATCTTCTCGATGTTGACGCCCATGCTGTTGATGCGCGTCGCGATGACGGCGATCATGCCGCGGCGGTTTTCCACCTCGACGCGCAGCTCGACCGGATAGTCGCCCTCCACCTCGTCGGCCCAGCGCAGTGATACCAGGCGGTCGGTGTTCTCGCGCAGGTCCCCCAGGTTATTGCACTGGTCGCGGTGCACCACCATGCCCTTCTCGGAGCTCAGGTAGCCCTCGATCGCGTCGCCGGGAATCGGGTGGCAGCAGCGTGCGAAGCTCACCATGTAACCTTCGGTGCCGCGGATCGCGACCGGCTGGCTGTCCTCGTCGTCGCCGTTGTCCACGGCATCCTCGTCATGGGCGTGTTCGTTCAACAGCTGCTGGGCTGTAATGGCCGGCAGGCGGCTGCCGCGTGCCACGTCCACGAGCAGGTCATTGAGGCTGTCGTAGTGGTTTTGCTGCAGGAACTCGTCGAGATCCTCCTGCGCCAGCGTGTCGAGGCTGCTGCCGAACGTGGCCAGGCCCTTGTTCAGCAGCGTGTTACCCAGCGCGATGGAGTCGTCGCGCGTCTGGTGCTTGAGGAAGTGATGGATGTTGGAGCGCGCCTTGGCCGTGACGGCGTAGTCCAGCCACGAGGGATTCGGCCGTGCGCCCGAGGAGGTGAGAATCTCGACGGTCTGGCCGCTTTCCAGCGGTTCGGACAGGGGCGACAGGCGGCGATTGATGCGGCAGGCGACACAGCTGTTGCCGACATCGGTGTGCACGGCGTAGGCGAAGTCCACCGCGGTGGCGCCGCGGGGCAGCTCCAGGATGCGGCCCTGGGGCGTAAAGATATAGATCTCGTCCGGGAACAGGGCGATCTTGACGCTCTCGATGAACTCCAGCGAGTCGCCCGCCTGCTGCTGCATCTCCAGCAGGCCCTGCACCCAGCGGCGTGCCCGTGCGTGGCTGGAGTTGGCGGACTGGTCATCGCTCTTGTATAGCCAGTGCGCGGCGATGCCGTTGTTGGCCATGTCCTCCATTTCCTGTGTGCGGATCTGCACCTCGATCGGTACGCCGTGCATGCCCATCAGCACGGTGTGCAGCGACTGGTAGCCGTTGGCCTTGGGGATGGCAATGTAGTCCTTGAACTCACCCGGCACCGGTTTGTACAGGCTGTGTATGCAGCCCAGCACGCGGTAGCAGGTATCCACGGAGTCGACGATGATGCGGAAGGCGTAGATATCCATGATGTCGGAGAAGGATTTGCGCTTCGACTTCATCTTCATGTAGATGCTGTAGAGGTGCTTTTCCCGGCCGACCACCAGCGCCTCGTGGCCCTCCTGCGCGAGCGTCGCCTGGATCTGGCTGCGAATCTTCTCCACCAGCTCCTTGCGGTGGCCGCGGGCGTTGCGAATGGCCGCGTCGATGCGGCTGGCGCGCATCGGGTGCAGTATGGAGAAGCCCAGGTCCTCGAACTCCATGCGCACGTTGTTCATGCCCAGGCGCATCGCGATGGGCGAGTAGATTTCCAGGGTCTCGCGCGCAATGCGGCGCGCCTTGTCGGTGCCCAGTACGCCCAGGGTGCGCATGTTATGCAGGCGGTCGGCGAGCTTCACCAGGATGACGCGGATATCCTGGGCCATCGCCAGCGCCATCTTCTGGAAGTTTTCCGCCTGTTTTTCCTCCAGCGAATCAAACTCGATCTGTGTGAGCTTGCTGACGCCGTCGACGAGGTCTGCGACCGTGTCGCCGAACTGCTCGCCGATGGCGGTCTTCTCGATGCCGGTGTCCTCGATCACGTCGTGCAGCATCGCGGCGATCAGGCTCTGGTGATCCATGTGCATGTCGGCGAGGATGCCGGCAACTGCGAGGGGGTGGGTGACGTAGGGTTCGCCGCTGCGGCGGCGCTGGCCGTAGTGGGCCTGCTCGGCGAAGAAGTAGGCGCGCTTTACCTTGTTCGCCTGGTCCGCGGTGAGGTAACTGCCGAGGGTGTGGTCGAGGGCATCGATGGTTTGCATGACGTCGTTCGTTCGCCGTTACCAGGGATGCCCGGGGGGTTACATGGGCTCGCCGGACTCCATGACTTCGGCCAGTTCCTCCTCGGCCTCCAGCTCGTCCTCGCGGGTGAGGATATCGTGGGTCACGAGGCCCTCGGCGATTTCGCGCAGCGCGATGACGGTGGGCTTGTCGGACTCCTCCTGCACCAGCGGGTCCTTGCCGCCGGTGGCCATCTGGCGTGCTCTCTTGCTGGCGACCATCACCAGTTCAAAGCGGTTGGCGACATTTTCCAGACAATCTTCAACGGTAACG
>JAWVYG010000542.1:0-3144 GCA_033722815.1 Halioglobus sp. | reverse complement strand
GACCTGACCACCACCCAGATCTATACCCATGTTGCCCAGCAGCGTATGCAGGAACTGCACGCGCGCCACCATCCACGGGGTTGAGGAAGGGTAGAGGAAGGATTGAGGAAGGGTTGAGGAACTAAAGCCCAACGCGAAGCTCCAATCCACAAGTGCTGGCGCAGCCCGGTCGTATCGGGCACACTCTCGCTAATCCGTCTACCAGTCAATTCCAAAGGGACTCGAAATGATCTTCAAGGCAATACGAAGCACGCTGGCGCTCACCGTGCTGGCACTGGCCTCCCACGGCGCGGCGGCCGAGGCAGTCGACAAGGCTGTCGAGGAGCAGTTGCGCAAGGCGCTGACCAACCCGGCCATGGGATTGAAGGTCGAGTCCGTCGAAGCCACGGAGATGCCCGATATGTACGGGGTGAAATTCAGTAACGGCCCGATGGTCTATGCCACCGGCAAGGGCGACTTCTTCGTGGTCGGCGACCTGCACCAGGTCACCCCGACGGGTTTCGTCAACCTCACCGAGCGCAAGCGCGACAAGGCCCGGTCCGACCTGCTCGCCGCGGTCGACACCGGCGACATGATCGTCTTCCCCGCCAAGGGCGAGACCCGCGGCCACATCAGCGTGTTCACCGATGTCACCTGTTTCTACTGCCAGAAGCTGCACCTGGAAGTTCCCGAGCTGAACAAGCGCGGCATCGAGGTGCGCTACCTGGCCTACCCGCGGGCCGGCCTGGCCTCGGACGGGTACCGCAAACTCGCGACCGCGTGGTGCGCCGACAATCCGCAGGACACGCTGACCAGGCTCAAGGCCAAGGAGGCCGTTGCGGAGCGCGTCTGTGACGACAACCCGATAGCCTCCCAGTTCCAGCTGGGCCAGACAGTTGGCGTGCGCGGCACGCCGGCGATCGTGTCCGCCGAGGGCCGCCTGATCCCGGGTTACCAGCCCGCCGACGAGTTGATCACCAACCTGGGCCTGTAGCGACCCCCAGCCAATAGCGTCAATAATGCGCCCCCCGGGGCTGTCGCGTTGACAGCCCGGGGTGGACTCAGTACTGTTTGCCCCTTTTTTAACGCAGGAAACCCCGGCCGGGGCGATTCGACGTGGACGATCAATTCAGGCGTATTGAGCGCCTCCCTCCCTACGTATTCAACATCATTGGCGAGCTCAAGCAGCAGGCCAGGGCGGCGGGAGAAGACATCATCGACTTCGGTATGGGCAACCCGGACCAGCCCACGCCGGAGCATATCGTCGACAAGCTGATCGAGACGGCCCGCCGGGGCGACACACACCGCTACTCCCAGTCCAAGGGTATTCCGCGCCTGCGCAAGGCCGTATGCGACTGGTACCAGCGCCGCTACGACGTCACGCTGGATCCGCAGACAGAGGCGATAGTCACCCTCGGGTCGAAGGAGGGGCTCGCTCACCTGGCGCTGGCAACGACCGGCCCGGGTGACGCGGTGCTCGTACCCAATCCCTCCTACCCTATACACCCCTACGGCTTTGTCATCTCCGGCGCCGATATCCGACACGTGCCGATGGGCGACAACGAGGAGGAGTTCTTCACCGAACTGGAGGCCGCCATTCACAACAGCTGGCCGCGACCCAAAATGCTGGTGCTCAACTTCCCGTCCAACCCGACGGCGCACTGTGTCGAGCTGGAGTTCTACGAGCGGGTGATCGCTATCGCCCGCGAACATTCCATCTGGGTGATCCAGGACCTGGCCTATGCCGACCTGTGCTACGACGGCTACGTCGCGCCCTCGATACTGCAGGTGGAGGGGGCGCGGGAAATCGCCGTGGAATTCTTCAGCATGTCCAAGAGCTATAACATGCCGGGCTGGCGGGTCGGCTTCTGCTGTGGTAACGAGGTGCTGGTCGGCGCCCTGGCGCGCATGAAGTCCTACCTGGACTACGGCATGTTCACGCCCATCCAGGTCGCGGCCATCACGGCGCTCGAGGGCGACCAGCACTGCGTGGACGAGATTCGCGCCATGTATTGCTCCCGGCGCGATGTGCTGTGTGACGGGCTCAACGCCGCCGGCTGGCCGGTGACGCCGCCCAAGGCCACCATGTTCGTCTGGGCACGGATTCCCGAGTTTTACCGGGAGCTGGGATCGCTGGAGTTCTCCAAGAAGCTACTGGCGGAGGCCAAGGTCGCGGTCTCCCCGGGGGTCGGTTTCGGTGAGTACGGCGAGGGCTACGTGCGCTTCGGTCTCATCGAGAACGAGCATCGCACGCGCCAGGCCCTGCGCAATATCAAGCGCATGATCAAGAACGACGGATTCGCCTGACGGCGGCCGGCACGAGACGGACAACGGAAGTGGCCGTGAAATCAGTCAACGTGGGAATCTGTGGCCTCGGCACGGTAGGCGGCGGAACGTTCAACCTGCTGCGCGATAACGCGCGGGTCATTGCTGATCGCGCACAGGTCCCGGTCGTGGCGAGCCATGTCGGGGCGCGGCGCGACAATCCCGACTGCGCAACGATGGATACCAGGGTCAGCCGCGACATCTTCGATGTCGCCCGGGACCCCGAGGTGGACATCCTCGTTGAGCTCATCGGCGGTACCGATACGGCGCGCGAACTCATCGAGCAGGCCATCCGCGCCGGCAAGCACATTGTCACCGCCAACAAGGCACTCATAGCCGAATTCGGCAACGAGATACTCGCGCTGGCGCGGGAGTGTGGCGTCAGCGTGCGATTCGAGGCCGCCGTTGCGGGAGGCATTCCTATCATCAAGGCGCTGCGCGAGGGTCTTGCAGGCAACCGCATCGAGTGGCTGGCCGGCATCATCAACGGGACAGGCAATTTCATCCTCACCGAGATGCGCGACAAGGGCAGGGACTTCGCCGATGTGCTCGCCGAAGCCCAGGCGCTGGGTTATGCCGAGGCCGATCCCACCTTCGACGTGGAGGGCATAGACGCCGCGCACAAGCTGGCTATCCTGGCGTCCCTGGCCTTCGGCATGCCGCTGCGCATGGACGCGGTGTACGCCGAGGGCATCACGCGGCTGACGCCGCAGGACGTCAGCTACGCCGCGGAACTCGGTTACCGCATCAAGCACCTGGGCGTGGCGCGCCAGGCCGAGGCCGGCGTGGAATTGCGGGTGCACCCGACCCTGATCCCGGAGCGCCGCCTGCTGGCGAATG
>JAWVYG010000541.1:0-3145 GCA_033722815.1 Halioglobus sp. | reverse complement strand
TCTCCTCGGCCTGCGCCACGCGGCTCAACAGGGCTGTCAGCTCCGCATCCTGCGCCAGTTCCACGCCGCCCTCGCGCGCCTGCGCCGCGATGGCATCGCCCCTCTTTGCCGCGTCGCCGCTCACGGCCTCGACTCCGTCGCCCACCGGCGCCCGGGTGGCAGCCCGCGGTTACGCACTCTGGTACAGCCCCGCGCGCCACGGCTGTTCATCGGCCGCGGTCTCCCGCGGACCGCGCTGTACGCGCAACACGCCGATGTCGAAGGCGTGACCGCGCAGCGCCTCCTCCAGCAGCGCCAGTGCGCCCTCCAGCCGCCGCACCGTGCGCTCATGGGAAGAAAAGAACACCGCGGAAACCCTGCTGCCGCGCAGGAACACCTCGGCCTCGACGCTGCCGAGCCGCGGCAAGTCCAGCGCCAGCAGCGCCTTCCACTGGCGCTCCTGTTCCTGTTCATCGCCCGCGGCGGGTTCGCGGCGCAGGCTGACCGACAGCCCATGCAGCTCATCACGCATGCGAAACGGCACATGAAACACCCAGATCCAGGCGTCCTGGTCGCGCTGCGTGCTGGCGGCTAGCTGGTGCAGGGAAATCGTCGCCAGGGCGCCCTCGACCTCCTGCTGCAGGGACGCCAGCAACGCCGCCGCGGCCCGGCCACCCGCCCCCTGCTGCTCACCGCGGGCGCGCGTCACCTTCGCCAACAGGCGGAACAGCAGGGCCTTGAGGTCTACAGGCAGCGCGCCCTGCGGGCCCTGGCGCGCCAGCTCCGACTCGAAGAACAATCCGGACTGCGTGAGCGCCTTGCGCAGCGCCTCGGGACTGCGCGGCGGACCCTCCAGCACGAGTTCATCCCAGGCGGGGTCGACCACCCCGCCCCTGACGCCCAAAAGCGCCAATAAATTGACTCCTTGCGCCGGCGCAAGCAGGGACAACAGCGGTGTAAACACGCTGCCCTGGCGCGGCAGCAACAGCTGTGCCTGGCGCTCCAGCGGCGGCAGCAGCCGGGCGTCGCCGGAGGAGGACTCGAGGATCCTGACCGTGGGGGAGGGCTGCAGGCCGGTGACCTCGAGGCTCAGCCTTGCCCCCCGTTCCAGAAAAATGTCAGTGGCAGCAGAGACTTGGTGGCTGCCGATGCGCAACAGCACCGAACCCGACGAGGAGTTGTCGACCACCAGCGCGCGCAGTACCTGGCCGAGCTGCCAGGACCTGAGGAAGGCGCCCAAGTCGCTGCTGCTGCGAGCCGCCGGGTTCAATCCCAGCCGCAGTTCATCCATTGGCCACTACCGGCATGTTTTATGCATGTTCAAAGGGTATTAACAGCATAACACCAGATCGGACCGACCATGACCGCGAAGGACCTGCATTTTTCGTTCGACAGCGCCCTGGCCCAGGCACGCCAGGCGGACGCCGCGCCGCGGCAGGCACCGCCGGGGCTGCACGCGCGGCCCGACCTGGCCGCCGTGACCCCTATGTACCCCCCCGGCAAGCAGCGGCGCAAGAAAGCGGCCAGGGGCGGCGGCAACCGGCAATGGCTTGCCGTGGCCGGCATCGCACTGCTCAACATGGCCTTCCTCGTACTGGCGGCGCTGTGGCTGACGGGCAACACCTACCAGGTGGCCGGCGGCGGCAAGGACGCAGCGGTTGACGACGGCGATCTCGCACCGCTGCTCGCGGAACTGCGCGCGAACGCCCACGACAACGGCGTGCAGATGCAGGAACTGCAGGCGGCCCTGCAGCGGCAGGGACAGGCGCTGGCGGCGTTGCGCGCCAGCCTGGCGCAACTGCAGGCCGCGCCCGCGAGCGCTGAGGCGGATACCGCGGCGCAGGCCCCCAAGGTGCAGGCAGATGGGGAACACTGGCACATCAACCTCGGCAGCTTCGACGCCACCCAGGGCGCGCTGGACCTGCAGCAGCAGCTCAAGGCAAAGGGGCACACGGCGCACATCCGGCCGGAAACCGCGAACGGCGCAACCACCTACCACGTGCTGCTGGAGGGTTTCCGCGACCGGGATGCGGCCGATGCCGCCGCACAGATGATCATGGAGCAGACCAGCCTCAGCGGTCTGTGGGTGTGGCGCGGCGAATAGGGGACATGGCGCGCGCATCACCGCGGGCCAGGCAACACAACAAGACGCCTGACAAGGCAGGAAACAAACGGGGATAGCTATGGATCTGGCAACACTGGTCGGAATGTTGGGTGCAATCGGCATTGTTCTGGCCGCGATGCTCACGGGGGGATCGGCCCTCGTCTTCGTGAACGTACCGTCACTGTTGATCGTGCTGGGCGGCACCTTCATGGTGGTGATGATCAAGTTTTCGCTGTCGCAGTTCTTCGGCGCCTTCAAGGTCGCGGCGCGGGCCTTCGTGTTCAAGCTCGACAGCCCGGAAGAGCTGATCGAGAAGATCGTCAGCCTGTCCAACATCGCCCGCAAGGAGGGCATGCTGGCGCTGGAAAACGAGGAGATCGACAACGAGTTCCTCAACCAGGGCATCCAGATGCTGATCGACGGCAACAACCAGGAGGTGATCCAGGCCGTCATGAGCAAGGACCTGCAGCAGACCATCGACCGGCACAAGTGGGGCGCGAAGGTCTACAGTGCCATGGGCGACGTGGCGCCGGCCATGGGCATGATCGGCACCCTGATCGGCCTGGTGCAGATGCTCTCGGCGATGGACGACCCGAAAGCCATCGGCCCGGCGATGGCGGTGGCGCTGCTCACCACCCTGTACGGCGCCATGCTCGCCAACATGGTCGCCATGCCGATCGCCGACAAGCTCACCCTGCGCAAGACCGACGAGGGCCGCATCAAGGCCATGTGTATCGATGGCGTGCTGGCCATCCAGGCCGGCCAGAACCCGCGTATCATCGAGTCGATGCTGAAGACCTACCTCGATCCGAAGAAGCGTGCCGGGACCGGCTCGGACGCCGGTGAGGCAGTGGATGACGCGGCATGATAGATCTCGCGGAAACGGAAGAAGAGGAAGAAGGCGGCGGTACACCGGCGTGGATGGCGACCTTCGCCGACCTGATGTCGCTGTTGATGTGTTTCTTCGTACTGCTGTTGTCGTTCTCGGAAATGGACGTGCAGAAGTACAAGCAGATCGCGGGTTCAATGAAGAACGCCTTCGGGGTGCAGAACGAGGTCAAG
>JAWVYG010000540.1:0-3153 GCA_033722815.1 Halioglobus sp. | reverse complement strand
CAGCCTGCGCCGAGGGTGAAGACCAGTACCTGTCACAGCGCAGCGATCCCGGCCGCTCGGACGCGATGGCCGCGGTGTTCGACGCCGCCCTGGACATCGCGGGCGCGACCGGCGACGACATGGACATGCTCGACATCTACAGCTGCTTCCCCTGCGCCGTGCAGGCCGCCTGCGAGGCACTGCAGGTGGCGGCCAGCCCGACCAGGCCACTCACGGTGACGGGCGGCCTGCCCTACTTCGGCGGCCCCGGGAACAACTACGTCATGCACGTGATCGCCGAGATGACGGCGCGCCTGCGCGGTGGCCGCGCCAGGGGCCTGATCACCGCCAACGGCGGCATACTGTCCAAGCACGCCGCCGCCGTACTGTGCGGTGCCGAGGCTGCCTGTGAGCCGCCCGACTGGGGCGAGTTCCAACCGCCGGTACTGCCACCGGAATCGTTCGATGCGGTACCGTTCAGCGAGGACCCCACAGCGGGCAGCGTCATTACCTACACGGTAATCGCCGGGCGCAAGACACAGGACATCGGCATCGTACTGGGTGAAGACGATAACGGCGCCCGCTTCCTGGCCAGCAGCACGGACGCGGCGACCACGCAGGCCATGCTGGGCGCGAGCCCGGTGGGACGGCGTGTGGTGGTGAGTAACGAGCAGGAGCGCAACGTCTTCAGCTTCGCGTGATGCGCGCCCGCCGCCGCTCAGGCGAACAGCGCGAGGTTGCCCGCGGACCAGTTCACGACCAGCTGCGACCGGCGGATCTTCCAGCTACCGTCGATGTTCTCGTAGTGGTTATTGTATTCACCGACTACGGTGACCGTCGTGTCGGGCGTCGCGACCGGGTTCGCAGGGTCGGCGAATTTCACGTGGTCGGCCGACATGTACGCGCGGCAACTGACCTCGCCGGCGTCGATCACCACACGGTGGTTGGTGATGGTGTGGCGTGTGATATCGAACTTGCTGATCACCGTCACCAGGTGCTGCATCCAGTCATCGATATCGCGCGGCGTCCACGGGTCGCCGGTGGCGGCGCTGATCTCGCCGTAATCGATATATACCTGTTCGGCGAAGCAACTGCGCACCAGGTCCCAGTCCTTGCTGTCCAGGCCCTGGGCGTAGGCGTTGTAGCTGTCCACAAGGGCGTTGCGAATCGCCAGTTCCTCGATAGTCGCCATAGTCACTCCTGCCTCGGCACGGCGCCCTCGGTCAGGGACATCGTGTTATCCACCACCATGGCCGCACCGTTGACCGCACGGGATTCATCGGACGCGAGAAACAGCACCATGTTGGCGACATCCCCGGGTTCGCCCACCCAGACCTTCTCCATGCCCGCGGCCGCCTCCGGGTTGTTGCTGCGGACGATGTCCTGCACGCCGCGCAGCATGGGGGTATCCATGTTGCCGGGGTGCACCGAGTTGCAGCGCACGCCGTAGCCCTCCTGCGTGCTCAGCACGGCGATGGACCGGGTCATGCCGCGGATGGCGCTCTTGGACGCCACGTAGGCGAAGATGCCCTGCCCGCCGGAGATGCTGGCGGTGGAGCACATGTTGATGATGGAGCCTGCGCCGGCGGCCTTCATCACGCGCAGCGCGTGTTTGCAGCCGTAGAACGTGCCGTCGGTGCCCACGGCATTGACCAGGCGCCAGATGTCTTCGGTCGTGTCCTCGATACTCGCCAGGCGCACCACGCCGGCGCAGTTGAACAGCACGTCGAGGCGCCCGTGCCCGGCGACCACGGCGTCGATGGCGTCGCTGAAGGCCTGTTCGGAGGTGACATCCAGTACCACGAAGCTCGCACCCGGGATATCCGCGGCGGCTGCCCGGCCCTGTTCCTCGTTGATATCGCCGATAATTACTGTGGCGCCTTCCTGCGCCAGGCGCCGTGCCGAGGCCAGCCCCAGCCCCGAGGCGCCGCCGGATACCAGCGCCACCTTACCCTCTACTCGACCCATTGTTGTTCCCGTCTCCTGTGCCTCGCCTGAGCGCCAGTCACCGCGGCCACCTATCAGGGCGGCACGGCGGGCACCTACCTTAGCACAAAACAGTCAGGGCGTACTGTTTCCTTTCGGGCGCTCAGGCGCTCACCCCGGCATAGCTGACGCCGGACAGGTCGGCCATATCGCGGTGCCAGGTTGCCAGGTCGTCGGGACAGAACGCGGCGAGCTGGTGGTGGCCACAGGCCCTCGCCATCACCTGCATCAGCTGTACCGACGCGTCGAGGAAACGGGCCAGGCGCTGCGCGGCCTCATCCACGTCCAGCCGTGCGCGCAGCTCCGGCTTCTGTGTGGCGATACCGGCGGGGCACAGGTTGCTGTTACAGATGCGTGCGCCGACGCAGCCGATCGCCTGCATGGCGCTGTTGGCCAGCGCGATGCCGTCGGCACCCAGCGCCAGCGCCTTGACGAAGTCCGCCGGTGTGCGCAGCCCGCCCGTGATGATCAGGGTGACGCGACCCGAGGCGCCCTGCCGATCGAGATAGCGACGCGCACGCGCCAGCGCGGGTATCGTCGGCACACTGATATGGTCGCGAAACAGCAGCGGCGCCGCGCCGGTGCCGCCGCCGCGGCCGTCGAGGATGATGTAGTCGGCGCTCGCATCCAGGGCGAACTGGATATCGCGCTCGATGTGGTTGGCGCTGAGCTTGAAACCGATCGGCACGCCGCCGGAAACCTCGCGCACCCGGTCGGCGAAGCGGCGGAAATCGCCGACGCTGTCCAGGCCCTCGAACGTGGGCGGCGACACCGCCGCCGTGCCCGCCTCGATGCCGCGCACCTCGGCGATCCTGCCGGTGTTCTTGTTGCCCGGCAGGTGACCGCCGGTGCCGGTCTTGGCGCCCTGCCCGCCCTTGAAGTGAAAGGCCTGTACCCCGGTGAGCAGCGCTTCCTCGTAGCCGAACATCGCGCTGGCCAGCTCGTAGAAGTAGCGCCCGTTCTCCGCCTGCTCCTCCGGCAGCATGCCCCCTTCGCCGGAGCAGATGCCGGTGCCTGCGAGGCTGGCGCCGCGCGCCAGCGCGACCTTGGCCTCCTGTGAGAGTGCGCCGAAGCTCATGTCGGACACGAACAGCGGGATCTGCAGCTCCAGCGGCCGGCGGGCCTCGGGTCCGATCACCAGCGAGGTCGCCACCGGTGCGTTCTCCTGCAGCGGTTTGCGCGCCATCT
>JAWVYG010000539.1:0-3158 GCA_033722815.1 Halioglobus sp. | reverse complement strand
GCCCTGCTCACGGTAGGATTCAGCGCCATCCCCTTCGCCGGGGCAACGGCACTGGGCCTGGCGTTCATGCTCGACCTGGTGCCACAGAACCGGACCGCGGAGTTCGTCGGATTCAGCGTCATCAGCGCCGCCGCGGCGCAGATAGTGGGCCCCGTGATCGGTGGCTGGCTGATCGACTCGCTGGGCTACCGCTCGATTTTTCCCGGTGCCGCCGCCGCCATGCTCCTGGGCCTGGCTATACTACAGTCCGTGCGCCCACCGATAAATCGCTAGCCGCGGTGGTATCGATCCACGGGCCGGCCGCGGCGCCTCACGAGCTGCCCTGACCCCGGCCAACCGCCTGCCCGGCGAAGCAGACACGGCGGCGACACCTGCAAC
This sequence comes from Halioglobus sp., assembly GCA_033722815.1. Lineage (GTDB taxonomy): Bacteria > Pseudomonadota > Gammaproteobacteria > Pseudomonadales > Halieaceae > Marimicrobium. Next base: position 2,780 of record JAWVYG010000539.1, on the reverse strand, counting down.
CGGGCATTCAATCAGGATACACTGCAGCGCCCCGTGTGATGGGTATCGGTTCCCGACAAGACAGAGGATATAGACATGGCAGAGACAGGCATCCAGCTTCGCTCGACTGTGAAAGAGGACAACACCCTGGAGATCTCCCTGGTCGACGTGCCGATCCCGGAGCCGGGGCCCGACGAGGTGCTGGTGCGCGTAGAAGCCGCGCCACTGAACCCCTCCGACCTGGCATTGCTGCTCGGCCCCGCCGATCTGGATTCGATCCGGGTGTCCGGCACCGCCGACAGGCCGGTGGTCACCGCCGACATTCCCGCCGACCTGATGAAGATGGTCGCCGGCCGCGTCGGGCAGTCGCTGCCGGTCGGTAACGAGGGCGCGGGTACGGTGATTGCCGCCGGCTCGTCGGACGCGGCGCAGGCTCTGATGGGCAAGCTGGTCGGCATCGTCGGTGGGGAAACGTACGGCCAGTATCGCTGCGTCAACAGCTTCATGTGCCTGGAACTGGCACCTGGCACGACGGCGGCACAGGGCGCCTCCTGCTTCGTCAATCCGCTGACGTCCCTGGCGATGGTCGAAACCATGCGCGCGGAGGGCCACAGCGCACTCGTGCACACCGCCGCGGCATCGAACCTCGGCCAGATGCTGAACCGGATCTGCAACGACGAGGGCATCGACCTGGTCAACATCGTGCGCAAGCCGGAACAGGCGAAGATTCTCGAAGGCCTCGGCGCAAAGTACATCGTCAATTCCAGTGACGACAGCTTCTTCGACGACCTGACGGATGCCCTGGCGGAAACCGGCGCCACGCTGGCGTTCGATGCCACCGGCGGCGGCAAGCTGGCAAGCCACATCCTCACCTGCATGGAGGCGGCCGCGGTACGCAACATGACGGAGTACAACCGCTACGGCTCCGACGTGTTCAAGCAGGTCTACATCTACGGCGGCCTGGACCGCAGCCCGACCACACTGAGCCGCAACTTCGGTTTCTCCTGGAGCGTGGGGGGCTTCCTGCTGACGTCCTTCCTGCAGAAGGTTGGCCTGGAAAAGATGATCGAGATGCGGGCAAAGGTTGCGGCGGAGATCGACACTACCTTTGCCAGCCATTACACCGCCGAGGTGTCGCTGGCCGGAGCCCTCGCCCCGGAGGCCATCGCGGTTTATGGCAAACAGGCGACGGGTGAGAAGTACCTGATCAAACCCTGGGACGAGTCGTAGGCGCTTACCGTGGATTGCACCGGGCGCCCCGGTGAAGCACTGGCGGTCGGCAATACCACATGGCCCGGTCACCGGTTTACGCCGTGAAGGTCGCGTTGTAAGGTGGCCAATCCCATTGGAGATTGCCAGCGGAGGCCTGCATGCCCGACTACATCCCCCCGGCACTGGACTGGGTTCGCGAACAGGTTGAGCTGTATGAAGGCAGCGGCGGTACCGAGGGTACGACGCTACTGGACACCGGCATGCCCTGCATCATCGTCACCCACACGGGCAACAAGACCGGCGGCATTCGCAAGATCCCGCTGATGCGCGTCGAGGTCGATGGCAACTATGTGCTCATCGGCTCGATGGGCGGCCAGCCGAAGAACCCGGTATGGGTTTACAACCTGCGGGCCAACCCGGACGTGGAGATCCGCGACAGGACCGAGGTCATGCCGATGCGGGTGCGCGAGGTAACCGACGAACAGGAACGGGCCGCGCTCTGGGCCGAGGGCGTTGCGGCCTACCCGCCCTACGAGGAGTACCAGGCCAGGACCACCCGCAAAATCCCCGTCTTCATCGCGGAGCCGAGATAGGACGCTTGTCCTGCGGCGCAGCCCCGCGCGCCGAAGGGTTCACCGACGATACGCGAACAGCAGCGACCGGCATCGGCGCAGTCGTCACGCAGGGCGGCGGCGGTTGTGCCGGCGGTTGGCGCAAACTATAGTGCTCCAGGACTCCAGCTGCTGCGTAATGACTAACATCATCGAATTCATCGAGCGTCCCCTATGCGCCGCCACTATCTATTTTTGCTGCTCACACTCGCGCTGTTTCCAACCGCACTGGTACGGGGCGAAGCCGACCCGCTGTTCAGCGGCGCGCCGCGCACGGACGACGGGCGCTTCACCAACACGGCGGGCGAGCTGGGGCACGGCTCCTTCGGTACGCGCTTTCCCGTCATGCAGCGCCGGCTGTGCACAAACTTTCGCAGCGGGGACGGGGCGCCGCCAAGAGTGGAAAACGACGGCGCCTTCCTGCGTGAGAACGCCCGCCACAGCGTGCCCACGGTGACCTGGGTCGGGCATGCCACACTACTCATGCAGGCGGAGCACGTCACGTTCCTCACCGATCCCACCTGGGCGAGTCGCCCCAGCCCGGTGGCCGGCGTGGGTCCCAGGCGCTATGTCGAGCCGGGGCTTGCCTTCGAGGACCTGCCCGATATCGATTTCGTGCTGATCTCCCACAACCATTACGATCACCTCGACATGCCCACGCTGCTTGCACTGGCACAGCGCAGTGCCGATACGGTGTTTTTCGTGCCGCTGGGCAACGGCGAGCTGCTGCGCGGCCGGGGCATCGGCAACGTTCGGGAGCTCGACTGGGGACAGACGGCCACGCTGGGGGCGGCGACGATCCACTGCCTGCCGTCCCAGCACTGGAGCAAGCGCAGCCTGACCGACGACAACAAGGCGCTCTGGGCCTCGTGGGCAGTGACCGGCGATGAGCGACGCTTCTACTTCGCCGGCGACACCGGCTACTTCGACGGCTTCGAGGAGATCGGCCGCAAACTCGGGCCGTTCGACCTGGCCGCG
>JAWVYG010000538.1:0-3174 GCA_033722815.1 Halioglobus sp. | reverse complement strand
TTTCCATCCACGGCCCCGGCTTGGGCATCATCGCCCGCGCGGCGCCGCTGTAGGAAAACAGCAGCAGGGGCGCCGCCATGCCCGCCCCGAGGGACGCAAACACCAGCAGCGCGATGTGGGCGGGCTGGCTCACAGCAAACCCCAGCGCCGTGCCCATGAACGGCGCGGTGCAGGGGCTGGCCACCACCACCGCCAGCACGCCTGTGAAGAAACTGCCGCTGAGCCCGCTGCGATTGGCGAGGGAACTGCCTGTGTTCATCAGGTTGCCGCCGAACTCGATCATGCCCGACAGGGACAGGCCCATGGCGATAAACAGGTAGGCCAGGGCGATCACGAAGCCCGGCGATTGCAGCTGGAAGCCCCAGCCGATCGCCTGGCCGGCCTGTTGCAGGGCGATCAGTATCGCCGCCACCAGCACGAAGCTTGCGATTACGCCGGCCGTGTACACCCAGCTGTGCAGGTGCCTGTCGTGGTCGGTGCTCCTGGTGAAGCTGAGCACCTTGAGCGACAGGATGGGGAATACGCAGGGCATGAGGTTGAGGATGGCGCCGCCCATGAAAGCCAGCAGCAACATGTACAGCAGCGACGCACTCGCCGCGGGCGACTGTACCGCGGCGCTCGCGGTCGCTGCCGGCACGCTGCCGCTGCCCGCGGTCGGCTTGTCGATCTCGCTGATTGTGCCGCTGCCGAAATCCACCGAGAAGTACTGCTTGTGCGGCGGGTAGCACAGTCCGGCGTCGGCGCAGCCCTGCGATACCACCGACAGGGTGGCGTCGGCGCCCCCGCGCTGCGCGCGCAGCGTCACGTCTGCGTCGTGGTAATACACCACCACGTCGCCAAAGAACTCGTCGGTTTTCTCCAGTCCCTGCGGCAGCTCGATCTCCAGGGGGATTTCCCCCTGGGCATCTTCCAGGGTGAACTTGAAGCGATGCTGGTAGAGGTAGTACGCGTCGGCGATCTGCCAGTACAGCCGCAGGCTGTCGGGGCCGGTGACCTCGGTCGCCAACTGGTAGGCCTCGTCGACCGGCAGGAACTCCGGCTCCTGGCCGAGGTCTGAAAGACCGCCGCCGCTGCCGCCAAGGCCGGCGGCGTAGGCCGTCAGGCAGGGCAGTAATAGAAGTGTGGCGAGCAGAGCGCGCATCAGTCCTCCGCAATCCGGTTTATGCGTTGTTCACGATCGAGCCATGCATTGTAGCAAACCACCCGCTGCGGGCCATGCGCCTGGCAGTGAAGTAAGGCCGACCGGTGCTACTATAGTGGGACGCCTGCCACAGTTTTTAGTTTCCGACGTGAGGTTACAATACTTGAACAGAATCCTGCTGCTCTGCCTGGCGCTGCTGCCCCTGTCATCTGTGGCGGAGCCGCCGCTGGAGATTTCCGCTGCCTGGGTGCGGGCCCTGCCTCCCACCCAGCCCAATACCGCCGCCTACCTGACCCTGCGCAACGGCGGTGAGCGGGAGCTTGTCGTGGTCGGCGCCAGTGCCGACGTTGCAGGGCGGGTCGAGGTGCATCATACCCGGCAGGTCGATGGCCTCATGCGGATGGAACAGCTGCAGCGGCTGCCCGTCGCGCCGGGGGCCACCGTCAAGCTGGAGCCGGGCGGGGCACACCTGATGCTGCTGGACCTGCAGCGCATGCCCGCACCGGGCGACGAGGTGCGTCTGTGCCTGCAATTGGCATCTGCAGAAGAGGTATGTACAGTAGCTGCCGCGCACAAGTCCGGCCCCGCCGGGCACCACCACCACTAAGCGGATGTCACTATGAGTGCTCTATCGGAAACCCTTGCCGAGTGGCGAGATACCATTGCGGACTACCTGCCGGTAGGCGGTATAGCCAAGATCGTCGGCGGCCTGCTCGGGCTGTACCTGCTGGTCACCGTTGTGATGGGCATGCTCTGGAGTATCGCCCCGTCTGCGTTTGACGTGCGGGAGAACGCGCGTGAGCTCGCCCTGCAGGAGGGCGGCACCGTGGTCACCGGGTCGACGACCACCGCCGCCCTGGTCGGGGTGATGGAAACACTGTTGGACAAGTCGGGCGGCTGGCTCAGTAACGACCGTTTCCCGCCGGGTGTCTGGCTCGACAACATGCCCAACTGGGAGTACGGCGCGCTGATCCAGTCCCGCGACCTGTCGCGCGCGCTGCGCGAGGTATTCAGCCGCTCGCAGTCCCAGTCCAAGGAAGACGAGGACCTGGCCTACGCCGAACCGCGTTTCAACAACGACAGTGAGATCTGGATTCTGCCCTCCGCGGAATCCAAGTACCGCGAGGGGGTGGACTTCACCCGCAGCTACTTCAGGCGCCTGTCCGACGACGGCGACCCGGATGGGCAGTTCTTCGCCCGCGCCGATAACCTCGCGTACTGGCTGTCGACCGTCGAGACCCGGCTGGGCAGCCTGTCGCAGCGCCTCAGCGCCAGCGTGGGGCAGATGCGCGTGAACACCGACCTCGCCGGCGAAGAGGTGGCGAGCCAGTCCACCGCGTCGCCTGCCGAACAGGTGGTGCGCACGCCGCGCTTCGAGGTCGACGACGTATTCTACGAGGCCCGCGGTGCCGCCTGGGCGCTGATCCAGTTTCTCAAGGCCGCAGAGGTGGACTTCGCCGACGTGCTGGCGAAGAAAAACGCGCAGGTGAGCCTGCGCCAGATCATTCGCGAGCTGGAAGCGACCCAGGAGCTGGTTGCCAGCCCGATCATCCTCAACGGCGAGGGCTTCGGGTTTGTCGCCAACCACTCGCTGGTGATGGCGTCCTACATCAGCCGCGCCAATGCGGCGCTGATCGACCTGCGGGAACTGCTGTCGAGGGGCTGAGCGTCCCCGGGGCGCGCGTTACTCGCTGCGGTAGCGCAGGCGAGTACCCGTATCCAGTGACAGGCGTATCTCGGTTGCGCTCAGTTCGGCCGGGAAGTAGGTGCCGGACAGTTTGGCGTCCAGCAGGCTGGCGCCCTCCAAATTGGTATTGCGGAAGTCGATGCCGCTCAGGTCCGCGTTGCGAAAATACGAGTTGCTGAAGTCGAGCCCGTCGGCGTTCATGTTGCGCAGGTCGCGGCCGCGGTAGTCGCCGCTCTTCAGTTCGCTGGCGTCGAGTTTGTCGCGCTGCTCGTTGAAGCCCTTGATGTCCTCGTTGCGCAGGAGCTGGTATAAGGGATCTTGCTTGATGACGGGCTTGTTCATGGTG
>JAWVYG010000537.1:0-3180 GCA_033722815.1 Halioglobus sp. | reverse complement strand
TTAGCCTCACCCAGATCCTGCTGTTCATCATCGCCTACCTGAGCGGCCTGTTTGCGGTTGCCTACCTGGCGGACCGCGGCACCATTTCGCGTCGCATCACCCACCACCCGGCGGTTTATGTCCTATCCCTGGGTGTGTTCGCCGGGGTTATGGCCACCAATGGCGCCATGGCCCTGGCGGTAGAACACGGCTACAGCTTCCTGCTCTACTACCTGGGCGTCGTGCTGATGTTTGTCGCCGCCGCCATGCTGCTGATGCCGTTGCTGCGGCTGTGCAGGGTCTACCAGCTGGCGTCGCTGGCGGACGTGCTGGCCTTCCGCTTCCGCAGCCCGCTGGTCGGCGGGGGCGTCGCCGTAGCCATGTGCCTGACACTCATGCCCCTGCTGGCGCTGCAGATTCATGCGGTGGCCGAGAGCATACACCTGCTGGCGGGGGACGACGCGGTTGTCGCGCCGGGGCCGGACCGGCACAACCGCCTCGCCATGTTGTTCTGCATTATCATCGCGGCATTCTCCATGCTGTTCGGGACCCGCCACCGCCTCGCCCTGGAGCGCAATATCGGCCTGGTTACCGCGATGGCGTTCGAATCGCTGGTCAAACTCACTGCCATGCTGGTGCTGATGGGCGCCGCGGTCTTCCAGGTCTTCGGCGGCTTCGGCGAGCTGCAGCAGTGGCTGGCGCAAAATCCCGGGGTCGGCACCGGCCTGCGCGAGTCGGTGGACGGAGAAATAGCGCGCACGCTGCTGCTGGTGTTCATGGCGGGCGCTGTCTGTATGCCGCATATCTTCCACATGACCTTTGCCGAGAACAGCGACAGTCGCGAACTGCGCAGCGCCACATGGGGGCTGCCGCTGTACCTGCTTGTGCTGGCCCTGCCGGTGCTGCCGGTGCTGTGGGCGGGAATCAAACTCGGCCAGCCGCTGCCGGCGGACTACAGTGGCCTGGCGCTCGGTATGACCCTGCAGTCCGTGCCTCTCAGCGGCGCCGCTTTCGTTGCCAGCCTGTCCGCCGCCAGCGCCACGATCATCGTCTCCACCCTGGCGCTCGCCAACATGTGCCTGAACCACCTGGTCGTGCCCTTGCGCCTGCCCCGGGCGGATCGCGCGCAGAGCCTCTACAGCCAGCTGCGCTGGCAGCGCCGCATACTGATCACCCTGCTTATACTGGGCGGCTACGCGTTCCACGCCACCCTCGAGGAGACCCAGCAACTGGCCCAGCTGGCACTGCTTGCCCTGGCAGGAACCCTGCAATTCCTGCCGGGAATCATCGCGACGCCAAACTGGCCGCGGGCCAACAGGCTGGGACTGCTGGTCGGCCTGGGCGCCGGCCTGCTGCTGTGGGCACTGGCGCTGCTGTTGCCCCTGGCGGGCGGCTACGAACCGACCGTGCTGAACAGGCTGTTTGCGATGACGATCGGCCTGCCCAGGGATCCGTGGTCGGCGGCCACGCTGGCCAGCCTGTTTCTCAACACAACCCTGTTCGTGGCGATCTCGCTGCTGACCAGCGCGAGCAAGGCCGAGAAGGTCGCCGCGGAAATCTGCTCCATGGACGCCCGCGCCAGGCCCACGCGACGGACGCTGTCAGTGACGCGCGCCGCCGAGTTCAGTGCCTGCCTGGCGCCTGCGCTGGGTGAGAAGGCCGCACAGTCCGAGGTCGATCTGGCACTCAAGGAGCTGCAGTTTTCCCCGCAGGAAACCAGGCCCTACGCCCTGCGCCGACTGCGCGCGCGCATCGAGGCAAACCTGTCAGGCCTGCTGGGCCCGGCGGCGGCCAGCAGGATCATCGAGTCGACACTGCCCTTTCAGCCGGGTGTGGATGAAAACAGTGCCGACATGCACCTGGTGGAGCGCGACCTGGACCGCTCACGTTCACGCTTCACCGGTCTGGCAGCGGACCTGGACGATCTGCGCAGGCACCACCGCGAGACGCTGGAGAAACTGCCCATCGGGGTGTGTGCGGTCAGCGCACAGGGCGAGATCCTGATGTGGAATCGCAGCATGCAATCGATCACCGGCGTCGACTCGAACCAGGTGATCGGCTCCCTGGCGAGTTCGATTCCGGCCCCGTGGAACTCGCTGCTGGTCGACTTTCGCGCCGCCAGCGAGGACACGGCGCCAAAAAGCGAGGTGACCGGAAGTGACGGCGGCAGCCGCTGGATTCGCATGCACAAGGCTGCCATCAGCGACGGCGACGAGGGTGACAGCATCCTGCTGGTGGAGGACATCACCGACTACCAATTGCTCGAATCGGAGCTGTTGCACAACGAAAGGCTCGCCTCTATAGGCCGCCTGGCCGCCGGCGTCGCTCACGAGATCGGCAACCCCGTCACCGGTATCGCCTGCCTCGCCCAGAACCTCGAGTACGAGACGGACGCAAGTGAAATCCGCCACGCGGCGCAGGACATCCTGAAACAGACCAACCGCGTCACCCGGATCGTCGAATCGCTGATGAACTTCTCCCACACCGGCGCGGTCGGCGGTGATCTCACCCTGTCCGCAGCCAACCTCGCCGACTGCGTCGATGAGGCGATACACCTGCTGTCACTGGATCGCGAGGCGAGGCCCGTGCGCTTCAGCAACCTGTGCGACCGCGAACTGCTCGTACTGGCCGACAGCCAGCGCCTGCTGCAGGTCTTCGTCAACCTGCTCGGCAATGCCCGGGACGCCTGCGAGGAGTATGGCGAGGTGCGCATTCTGGCGCGGGAGACGGCGCAGGAGATTCGGGTGGACGTGGAGGACAACGGCTGTGGCATTCCCGCGGACATACAGGACCAGGTTTTCGAGCCCTTCTTCACCACCAAGGACCCGGGCGCCGGTACCGGTCTGGGCCTGGCCCTGGTCTACAGCATCATGGAAGACATGCGCGGCAAGGTGCACATCGACAGCCCCATCGCGACGGGACCCAATCCGGGCACCCGGGTTTCCCTGCAACTGCAGCGCACCAGTTACGGCCCGACGTTCCAGGTGTAACCCGTGGCAACATCCCGGGCGCTGGCACATTCGGCGATTGCGGTGTATTTTGAGTAGTAACTACACAGAGGTAACACCGCATGCACAAGATCCTCGTCGTCGAAGATGAATCGGTCATCCGCGTCGCCCTGCGCCGCCTGCTGGAGCGCAATGACTACGAGGTCAGTGAGGCCGGTTCGGTACAGGAAGCCGAGAAGAACTTCGACCTGGG
>JAWVYG010000536.1:0-3184 GCA_033722815.1 Halioglobus sp. | reverse complement strand
GTACGAGGAAGTGGAGGTGGAGATGGAGTACGACGAGCGCCGGAGGGAGTATCGTCCGCGCAGGGCGTTCCGCTACAGCGACAGCACGCCGGTGCGACTGCAGACGGCACAGGAGCGACTCGATGCCGTACTGCGCCGGGTGGAGGACATGGAGTCCTACGTCACCTCGAGGCAGTACCAGTTGAACAAGGAATTTTCCCGCCTTTAGCGCACTGCGCCGGTGCTGTGGAGTTGAATGAATGAAAAGGCTCGCCGCCGTATCGATGGTTATCGGCGCCGCGGTCGCCACCGCCGCCTACCAGTACTTTGCCGACGACGAATTCGTCGTGCGCCTGTCCGAGACAGACCTGGAGCGCGGGCTGCGGGAGCGCTTTCCGCTCACCGGCGTGGCGATTCGCGGCGCCACGTTCGACCTGTCCAATCCGCGCCTGCACCTGGCCGGTGACAGCGACAGGGTAGGGGTGCGGTTGGACGTTATCTCCTCCGGCGGCGACGGTCCCGGCGCAACCGGTTCGCTGGAACTCTCCTGCGCCGTCGTCTATCGCTCGGGGTCGGGGCGTTTCTACCTGGCCGATCCGCTAATGCAGCGGATAGACCTTCCCGGCCTGGGGCGCCGCCGGTCCCGTGAAGCGGCTCCCGCGCTGTTGCGTGAACTGGCTGCGCTTTTCGGCAGCGTACCCCTGTACGCACTGCAACCCGCCGCCCGCGGGCGCAACGCCGCGCCGCTCTTTCTCACCGAGGTCATGGCGACGGGCGGCCGACTGTCGATGACCCTGGTCACCTGACGCGGACCTGCTGGTACCGCAGCCTGGCAGCCGTCGCCGGGCCCTGTATTACATCTTGTCGTCCCGCTCGCGCCGGGCAGCTTCGCACGCTGTTGCGGCGCTGTCCCCGCGCACTTTGCGTGCAAGTTAATGTTCGCTATTATCTGGCCATAATAACTGGTTAAAGGGGCATGCGCATGTCGAACCAGGAACCGTATATTCCCCCGCCGAGCCTGCTGTTGTCGCTCACCGAGATACACCGGGTGGCCGTGGAAATACTGTCGCTGGGCCTTTCAAGGCGGGCGTTGATAAACCGCGCTCCCGCCGGCGACGGTCACGCCGTCATGGTATTGCCCGGCTTTCTCGCCGGTGACGCCTACAACGCGGCCATGCGCCGCTTCCTGTCCCACCTCGACTACGAGGTATACGGTTGGGGCCAGGGCCAGAACCTCGGGCCGCGCGACGGTGTGCTGGATGCCCTGCGGCAGTGGGTGGAAGAGTTGATCGTGCGCCACGGTCCGCTGTCACTGGTCGGCCACAGCCTCGGTGGTATCTTCGCCCGTGAGATTGCCCGGGAATATCCCGAGGGAATACGCCAGGTGATTTCCCTCGGCAGTCCCTTCGGGGAAGGCAGGATGAGCGCCTCCATCCCGGCGCGCCTGTTCTCCGCACTCAACCCGCCGGACGACCTGCCCGTGGACCAGGACCTGCTCGCGGATGCACCCCCGGTGCCCACCACGGCGATCTATTCCAAGGGTGACGGTATCGTCAACTGGCAGACCACCTACCAGCGCGACGGGCACGAGGCGTCGCAGAGCATACAGGTACGCGGCAGCCACTGCGGGATGACCTTCAACCCCTCGATCTGGTACCTGGTGTCGCACCTGCTGACCCTGCCACACGGCCAGTGGCGGCCCTTTGCGCGCGGTGAGCAGTGCAAGCTGGTCTATCCCGCCGTCCACAACTGAGTGCCGGCACATCCCGGCCGTCCTGGTCCTGCTGCCTCGCTAGGTAAACAACGTCATCTGGCCACTGTGCTGCGATAACAGCTGCGGGCTGAACAGGTCCGTTCTGAGCCGGGGTCCCTCGCGCGATCGCAGCCCCGCTTTCCTGCAGGCGAGCTTGAAGCGCTGGTTGAGCAGGTCGGCGAACTGTCCGGTGCCGCGCATGCGGTAGCCAAAGCGACTGTCGTTTGTATTGCCGTCGCGGCACTGCCTGACGAGGCTCATCACGTGGTCCGCGCGCATTGGGTAGTGCGCCTGCAGCCAGTCCTGGAACATGCCGCCGATTTCCAGTGGCAGGCGCAGCAGAATGTAGGCTGCATCCACCGCGCCCTGGTCGGCTGCCGCGCCGACGATGCGCTCCATCTCATGGTCGTTGAGTGCGGGTATCACCGGGGCAAACAGCAGCGTGACGGGGACGCCGGCCTCCGCCAGAGCCTGCATCGCACCCAGGCGGGCTTTGCCGGATGCGGCGCGCGGCTCCAGTTTACGCTTCAGCTGCGCGTCCAGCGTGGTGACACTGATGGCCACCGAGCACAGCCCATCGGCCGCAAGGTCCGCCAGGATATCGATGTCCCGGGTGACGAGATTGCCCTTGGTAATCAGGGACACCGGGTGGCGGCAGCGCTGCAGCACTTCCAGGACCTGGCGGGTGATGCGGTACCTGCGCTCCACCGGTTGATAGGGGTCCGTGTTCGCGCCCAGCGTAATCGGCTGGCAGCGGTAGCGCGACCTGCACAGCTCCAGTTCCAGTTGTTGCGCGGCGTTTTCCTTGTAGGTGAGGCGGGTCTCGAAGTCCACGCCGGGTGACAGGTCGAGGTAGGCGTGGCTGGGGCGCGCGTAGCAATAGATGCAGCCGTGCTCGCAGCCCTGGTAGGGATTGATGGAGCGCTCGAAGGGAACGTCGGGCGACGCGTTGCTGGCGATGATGCTGCGTGCCCGCACGGGGCGGCATTCGGTGACCGGGCTGGACGGGTCGAGGTCATCGCCGTCGCTTGCCTCGCAGCTCTCCACGCGCAGGGGCGCATAGCGGTTGTGGGGATTGTCCAGGGCGCCGCGGCCCTTGGTGACTGGCATAATGGCTTGGTCCATAACTGTATGGATATACAGTATAGCTGCTGTGTGTCCGTGTTGCAGCCAAACGACAACAAGTTTTTACCCGCGCCCCGGACAGGACCTATAATCGAATATTGGCATCACAATGTGGAACCTGAGATGGGAAAGATTTTGGTCATTGCGGACGAAGGGGACAGCTGCGCCGCCACACCGAGAGGCCTGGAACTGGCTGCCAAGCTCGGTCTGGACGTTGTCGTAGCTGCCTTCACCTACACCCCCCTCAAGGCGCTGAAAGCGTCAGCCGCCGAGCAGGACCGGGTGCGCCGGCGCTTGCTGGATGAACGGGAGAAGGTGGTGCGGGCC
>JAWVYG010000535.1:0-3184 GCA_033722815.1 Halioglobus sp. | reverse complement strand
CTACCTGTCGATCGACAAGGAAACCCAGCTGTACCGCTTCGAGGATCGCCTCAACAGCCCGCTGACTTTCTGGAAGTTCTCGGAGAATGACCTCAAGGCACGCGACAAGTGGGAGGTGTTCACGCACTTCAAGGAACAGATGTTCACCCACACGTCTTCCGAGCGTTCACCCTGGATCGTGGTCAGCGCCAACAAGAAGCGCGAGGCGCGGCTCACCACCATGCTGCACCTGGTGCGGCTGCTCGGGCGCAAGAAATTCGAGCCGCTAACCGGGGAGGACGTCACAAAAACCTACAGTATCAAGCTGGGAGGTGTTAAATTCAGGGGTCTGACGCTGCAGCAGCGCTCAGTGCTTGAGGAGTTGAAGGAGCACGAGAGCTATTTCATCGATCTCGACGACGCGCCCAACAATAACGAGTAACGTCCATTGCCAGTACCCACGCTCCAGGAAGGCCTCGATCTTCCCATCATTGAGTCCGCAGGCGGGCTCGTCTGCAATCACTATCACCACATTCTCCTGATGTTCAAGCGCGGCCGGTGGGATATGCCCAAGGGCCGTATCGAGGCCGACAGCGGGCGCGAGGAGTCCGCGCTACGCGAGGTGCAGGAAGAGACCGGCCTGAATATCGAGAAGTTGAACATCAAGTGCAAGCTTCCCTCCACCTGGCATACGACGAGGCACCAGAACATCCGCTACCTGAAGAAGACCCACTGGTACCTGATGGAGTACGACGGCGACGATGACGACACCAGCCCGCAGGTGGAGGAGGGCATTATCGAGTGTCGCTGGGTGCACCTGAGCGACCTGCCGGAGTACCGGGAACTGCTGCGCGCCCGCGTCGAGTACGTACTCGATTTCTGGCACGAGAATCTCGCCTACGTTCCCAGGGCCTGACGCAGGCCCTACTGCAGTGCGCCGTCCTCGCGCAGCGCGGCTATTTGCTGTTCGCTGTAGCCGAGAATGCCAGCCAATACCTGTTCCGTGTGCTCCCCCAGCAGCGGCGTGGGACGCTCGATACCCGAGGGTGTTGCGCCGAGCCTGAAGCCGTTGCGCTCATAGATGGACTCTCCTGTCAGCGGGCGCTGCAGTGTCACGAAATGCCCGCGCAGCGCCAGCTGCGGGTCGCGGTGTAACAGCTCCTCGAAGTTGTACACGGGCACTGCCTCGATGCCCTCGTCCTGCAGCCGCTGCGCGAGCTCCTGCATGTCGAACTGTCGTGTCCACTGGCCCAGGGCGCGCTCGATGTCCTCGACGGCGGCGCGCCTGGCCTCGAGGTCGGGTGTGGCGCCGCCGTCCAGTTGCGCCAGGCGCGTCAGGCGCTGCCACTCCTCGTCGCTCCAGCAGGCGATGACCACCCAGCGATCCTCCCCGGCGCAGGGGAAGGCGCCGTGGGGTACTGCCCGCTCGCTGCGGTTGCCGGTCCGGCCGCCGGACTCGCCCAGCACTGCCTGCTCGAGCAGCCAGGGCGACAGGCTGAATACGCCGGTCTCCACCTGTGAGATGTCCAGGTGCAGGCCGCGGCCGGTGCGCCGTCGATACAGCAGCGCCGCCGCCAGTGCGGTGGCGGCAAAACGCGGCGAGAGCGAGTCGGTGATGGTGCCGAAGGGGCCGACCGGTTCGCGCTCAGGCCAGCCGGTGAGGTAGTTGTATCCGCACAGCGCCGCGCCCTGGCCGCCGAAGCCGGGGTAGTCACGGTGGGGCCCTGTCTGGCCGTTCAGGCACGTGGACAACATCAGCAGGTCTGGAATCTCCTGCACCAGGCTGGCGTAGTCCAGTCCCCAGCCCACCATCGCCTTCGGTGCGAAGTTCTCCACCACCGCGTCTGCCCAGCGCGCCAGGGCAATCGCGATCGCGCGTCCCCCGGCGTGTTTCAGGTTCAGCGTGATGCTCTTCTTGCCCGGGTTGAGTACGTCGAACAGCGTCGAACCCTCAATGCCCTGGGCGCTGTTGATGGCCATCACGCGCAGGAAATCCGGGCGGCTGTGGGACTCCACGCGAATCACCGTGGCGCCGTGCTCACTGAAGTAACGCGTGGCAATTGGACCGGCGGCGCCGGAGCCGAACTCCAGCAGACGCAGCCCCGACCATGCGCTGTCCATCTCCGCCGCGGCGCTGCCGCGTTCGGGATTCTGTGGCCACGCCGGCATCGGGCCTGCATCCAGTGCGGGGGCGGGCGCCGGAGGCTCGCTCGCTCGCGGAGATTCGTCCCGGGCCAGGAAGAAGCGCGCCGGAAACTGCGCGATGCCGCCGACGGGCGCGAACATGCCACGCTGCGCCAGCTGTTCGCTGGCCAGTATTTCCCGCGCCGAGTAGGCCGGCGCCAACATGAGGTTGGTCGCCACGCTCAGGTCGTACAGCGCCTGCATGCTGTGCCGCGCGAAATAGGCCAGCAGCGGTTCCGAGATGGCGCGCAGCTCGTCCTCGTCCAGCACGTAGGGATTGAAGGCCTGCCAGTCGCGCTCCGTCCAGGCGGGAGTGTCAAGGCCCTCGGCCCGCAGCTGCTCGAGCAGGATCCTGAAATTACCGGCGCGGGCGGGGCCGCCGCGCAGGCCGAATGAGACGTAGCCGTCGCGGCAGGGCCAGATCTCCCGCGTGCCGCCCAGGTCAGCGCCCTGGCGCGTGCCCTTGCGGCCGGTCTTGGCATACTGTGCGGCGCCACCCATGTTGGCGATCATCAGCGCCTCCTGCATCGACAGGTCGATCTGCCGCGGCGCGCCCCCGGCCAGTGCGGTCAGGATGGCAAAGGCCGCCTCCGCGGCGCAGTGCGCGTAGGCGGCGGGCTCGGTGCAGCGCAGCGGGGCGCTGTCGGGGAAGCCGGTGCAGTTCATGTTGCCGCAGGCCGCCATCAGGCCGATGTCCGATGCGCGCCACCCGCTGCGCGGCCCCTCGAGCCCAAAGGGTGTCGCCCTGAGCCAGGTGGCGCGCGGCGCGCAGTCCGCGGGCAGTTGCAGTGCGCCGGGGAATCCCGGCGTTGCGATCACCGCGTCGGCGGCGGCCAGCAGCGCGGCCTGTTCGCCGTCACCGGGCCGGTACACCAGGCTGGTCTTGCCGGCGTTCCAGGCGCAAAAGCGCAGCGAGGTGCCGTCGGGTCCCAGTGGGTGCACGCGGCGCAGCGGATCGCCCGCGGCGGGTTCCAGCTTCACCACGTCGGCGCCCATGTCCGCCAGCAGGCGGCCGGTCATG
>JAWVYG010000534.1:0-3196 GCA_033722815.1 Halioglobus sp. | reverse complement strand
GGCAAGCTGACCGCGCGGGAACTTAACGGCTGACGGCGGGAATGGTGCGGCGATGCACAGGCGCTGTCTGCAGCCGCCCGCTGCGCCCGGCGCGAGTGGACACGGATATAGTTATGGCATAGCATCTGCCAATTCGTTGGAAGCACATCGAGGCCGCGAGCAGAGCGGCAACAACTGATACACGCAGGAGAACCGCATGAAGACTCGCCTCACTGAATTACTGGGAATAGAAACACCGATCATCTGCGGCGGCATGATGCGCGTCGGCACGGCGGAGCTCGCGGCCGCGGCGTCCAACGCCGGCGCCCTGGGCGTCATGACCGCGCTGACCCAACCCACGGTGGAGGGCCTGGCGGCGGAGATCGACAAGTGCCGCTCACTCACCGACAAGCCCTTCGGCGTCAACCTCACGGTGGGCGTGGTATCCACCGAGATCAACTACGACGACTACGTGCAGGCCATCATCGACAGTGGCGTGAAGATTGTGGAGACAGCCGGCCGCAGCCCGGAGCCCTTCATGGAGCGCTTCAAGGCCAACGGCATCAAGGTGATCCACAAGTGCGTGGCGGTGCGCCACGCGTTGAAATCCGAGCGCATCGGCGTCGACGTGGTCAGCATCGACGGCTTCGAGTGCGCCGGTCACCCCGGCGAGCAGGACGTGGGCGGCCTGGTGCTGTTTCCCGCCTGCACCCAGGCACTGAAGATACCGGTGGTGGCCTCCGGCGGTATCGCCGACGGCCGCGGCCTGGCCGCGGCGCTGGCGCTGGGCTGCGAGGGTATTAACATGGGCACCCGTTTCATGGTCACCCGGGAGGCGCCGATCCACGAGGGCATCAAGCAGAAGGTCGTGGAGATGGATGAAAACCAGACGCGCCTGATCTTCCGCACCTACAAGAATACCGCTCGGGTCTACCGCAATACGGTGGCTGACGAGGTGGCGGCGATCGAGGCGGCCGGCGGCGACTTCGGCCAGGTGCATCACCTCGTGTCCGGCGCCAACCAGGAGAAGGCCTGGAGCACCGGCGATATCGACGCGGGCATGGTGACCGTGGGCATGTCCGGCGGGCTGATAAACGACATCCCCACCTGCGCCGAGCTGGTGCGCAATGTCATGAGCGAGGCCGAGCAGATCATCGGCGACCGGCTCGCCGGTATGCTCGCCGGCGACAGCGCCGACAAGGTCAGCGCGGCTTGACTGGCGACCAGGAGTCTCCCGGCGCGGTCGATGGCCGCCGGCAGCGTACCGAGCGCAGTCGCAAGGCGATCATCGACGCTTCCCTGGCGTTCATGGACGAGGGGGTGCTGGTGCCCACCGCACAGCAGATCGCGGATCGGGCAGGGCTGGGCATTCGCTCGTTCTTCCGCCATTTCGAGGACATGGAGTCCCTGTTCCAGGCGGTGGACGACCAGGTTCGCGACTCCTACGAAGCGCTGTTCCTCGGCGGCGACCGCGAGGGCACCCTGGAAGAGCGCATCGAGCACGCGGTCGAGCGCCATGCCGACGCGTATGAAACCGTGAGCAACATGGTCATGTCGGCCGTGGCGCTGCGCTGGCGCTACGAGGTGCTGCGCAAGAATTACGCGCGCAACCAGCGCGGCCTGCGCAAGGACCTCGACAACTGGCTGCCGGAACTGGGGTCCATCGATCCCGCGCGGCGCGAGGCCATCGATGCCGTGGCTTCGTTCGAAATGTGGCACCGACTGCGCGAACACCAGGGCCTTGGCAAGAAGGCCAGCATCGATATCGTGACCGATCTTCTCAAAGGCCTGATCATCGACGATTGACACAGCCAGGGGAGGCCGCGGCTATGGCACAACAGTTCAAGGAGCAGGGTGGCGCCGCCACCATGGATCCGAGCCCGTTCATGCGCTGGATGACCTCCCGCGTGATGAGCCGCATGGCCCGGCCGGCCCGCCTGGAAAAGAAACGCGTACGGCTGGAACAAGCCAGGGTGAAGGAGGGGCGGCCGCACCGGGTGGAGTACTTCCACCAGGTGGAGGACGGTTACAGTCACCTCGCCGCGCAGGTGCTCAAGGACTTCGCACAGCGCTACGACGTTGAACTGGTGTGTCACCTGGTCGCCGGGCCGCAGGGCCGAAACTCCGCGGAGCCCGAGCTGTTGCTGCAGCTGTCGCGCTACGATTCCTTTCACGTGGCGCCGGAATACGGCCTGGAGTTTCCGCAACACGACGATGAGCCCGATGCGGAGCTGGTCGCGCTCGCCTGCGCTATTCTCGCCGCGCAGGACAACGCCGGTGTCATCGAGTGTGCCGCCGCTGTCGGTCGCGCGCTGTGGTCTCGCGACAGGGCGGCACTGGAGTCATTGGCGCAGCAGCACGGCAGCGCATCGGCCGCGGACACCGCGGCGCGCATCGACGACGGCACCGCGCGCCGCAAGGAGCTGAAACACTATTCCGGCGCGATGTTTTACTACGAAGACGAGTGGTACTGGGGCGTCGACCGGCTCTACCACCTCGAGGCGCGTCTCGCCGCAGTCGGTGCCGACCGCCAGGCCGGACAGCCGCTGCTGGTGCCGCGACCGGCGATGGAGACGGGGCCGTTGCAGGACGACGGCAGCCTCACGCTCGAGGTCTACCCGTCACTGCGCAGCCCCTACACGGCGATCAGTTTCGACAGGACGGTGCAGCTGGCGCGCGACACCGGTGTGAAGCTGGTAGTGCGGCCGGTGCTGCCCATGGTGATGCGCGGCGTGCCGGCGACCCGCGAGAAGGGCATGTACATATTTTCCGATACCGCGCGGGAGGCGCGGGAGGCGGGTGTGCCGTTCGGCAACGTCTACGACCCCATCGGCGAACCCGCGCGCCGCGCCTACTCGCTGTATCCCTGGGCCGTCGAGCAGGGTCGCGGTAGCGAGCTGATCTCCGCGTTTCTGCGCTGCGCATTCGCCGAGGGCATCAACACCAACAACGACCGGGGCCTGAAGAAAGTGGTGCAGGCCGCCGGCCTGGACTGGCAGGAGGCAAAGACCAGGCTGGGGCAGCCCGGCTGGGAGGACCTGCTGGAGGAGAACCGCCTGAGCATGTACGAGCTGGGCCTGTGGGGTGTGCCCAGTTTTCGCCTGCTCAATGCGCAGGGCGATACCGTGCTCGCGCTATGGGGACAGGACCGGCTGTGGCTGTTTGCGCGGGAGATCCAGCGCCAGCTCGCCGCGCGGCAATAAGCCCGGCAGGGAAG
>JAWVYG010000533.1:0-3198 GCA_033722815.1 Halioglobus sp. | reverse complement strand
TACGAGGCCCTGCGCACCGCGGTCTGACGCGGTACCCGCGGGCCTGACACGCGTGAACTTCCTCGCCCATTTCCACCTGGCATGGCCCGACGAGGACCTGATCGCAGGCGGTCTTGAGGGCGATTACTACAAGGGCCCACTGGGCAACGACCTGCCCGCGCCGCTTGCCCGCGGCGTCAGGTTGCACCGCGCCATCGACGCCTACACCGACGCTCATCCGCGCATCGCGACACTGCGCGCCGAGCTGCCTGCACAGCTGCGCCGTTTCTCCGGCATCCTGATCGACCTGAGCTTTGACCACTTCCTGTACAAGCACTGGGCTGACTTCTCGGAAGTGCCGCGCCGGGACTTCAACAAGGCCGTGTATCGCACATTGCAGGCGCGCGAGGACCAGCTGAGCGACAGCTCCAGGCGGATGCTCGCGCGCCTCGTGCAGCACGACATCCTGGACCTGTACGGCGACTGGTCCACGGTGACCGCCACCGCGGAACGCATCGGTGAGCGCTTCCGGCGCGACAACCCCTTCATCGGTATAGAACAAACCCTGTCGCCCTACCGCGCTAACCTGGAACGCGCGTTCCTGGATTTCTACCCGGAACTGCAGGCCCATTGCGCCTGTCGTATATCCCGTTAGGACCGTACTGGCTGCGGGCACCGGGTGGTATAATGTGCGCAGCTGCAAGCCATAACACCGCCGACGGATGCGCGCCATGCCCTTGACCCTCTCTTCACGCCAGGTTTTTTTGGGACTCGTCCTGTTTGCACTGGTCAGCTGGGCCTTCGCACGCTTCTTCCTGGAAGCGCACCTCGGCCTCGCGCCCTGCCCGCTGTGCGTAACCCAGCGCCTCTTCGTGTGGTTGTGGGCGGCCTTCGCCTTCATCGGCTTCCTGCACAACCCGCAGGGCTGGGGGCGCCCTGTCTACGCCGCGCTGTGCGGGCTGTCGGCCTGGGTCGGCGCGCTCGTGTCGGCGCGCCATATCTGGCTGCAGAACCTGCCCGAAGACCAGGTGCCGGCCTGCGGCCCGCCGCTGGACTACCTGCTGGAGAACTTTCCACTGCGCGACGCCATCAACACCATGCTGATGGGCGACGGCAACTGCGCCGATACCGTGTGGACTTTCCTCGGGCTGAGTATCCCCGAGCAGACGCTGCTGGTTTTCTGCGTCGCCATGCTCGTAAGCCTCTGGCAGGCGCTGCGCAAAAGCGCCTGACGCGGGCGCTGACTGCGCCCGCTTGCCGCCCCCGGGACGGCCGCTTATAGTGACACGCTCGGTAGCGGCAGACGGGCAGCGGCATGACTTCACCAAACAGCGCACAACAGGAACAGTTCGAGGCAGTGGAACAGCTGCTCACCCGCTGGTTGAAGGAGCGCCGGGACCTGCTCGGCAGGTACACCGAGTTCGCCGTCGCACTGCAGGGCAGGCTCGATGAACAGGAACTGCAGGAACGCCAGCAAGGCCTGTGCGAATTGCTCGTCGACTACGTCTCGGCAGGCCACTTCGAGGTCTATCACCAGCTGATCAATGAAGCGGAGAGTTTCGACGACGGCAGCGGCGCCATCGCGGAACAACTCCTGCCCTCCCTGGGCGATACCACCGAGGTGATCCTCGCCTACGAGGAGAAGTACGGTGACGAGGTAGCGGCGACCGACAAACTGCGGCGCGACCTGTCGGCGCTTGGCGAAATGCTGGAGTCGCGATTCGTGCTGGAGGACCGCCTGATCGCGGGACTGCACGGTCGGCACCGGCGCCCCGCCTGAACGGCAAACGAATCCTGCGCGGCCAGGAGAACCCCGGGCAGAGCGCCCGGGGGTTGTAGCGCAGTGGCCTAGCCTTCGCCCTCGGCGGGCGCTTCAGCTTCTTCCTCTGCCTCTCCCTCAGCCTGGCTGGGGATCGACAGCAGCTCGACCTCGAACAGCAGCGCGGCGTTGGGACCGATCACCTGGCCGGCACCACCGGCGCCGTAGGCCAGGTCGGCGGGGATGGCCAGCTTGTACTTGGAGCCGACGCTCATCAGCTGCAGTGCCTCCGTCCAGCCGGCAATGACCTGGCCCACGCCGAAGGTCACGGGCTCGCCGCGGCTGTAGGAGGAGTCGAACTCGGTACCGTCGACCAGGGTGCCGCGGTAGTGCACCTCGACCGTGTCATCCGCGCCCGGCTTGGCGCCCTCACCGGCTTCGAGCACTTCGTACTGCAGGCCGGATTCCGTTACCACCACGCCCTCGCGTGCGGCATTCTCTGCCAGGAAGGTTTCGGCAGCAGCCTGGTTGGCGCCTGCCAAGGCCTGCTGCGCCTCGGCGCGCTCAGCCATCACCTGCTGCTGGTAGGTCTGCATCTCCTGCTGCATCTCCTCGGGGGTGAGGCGGGGCTGCTGACCCTTGAGCGCGTCGTCTATGCCCTGCAGGAATGCGTCGGAATCCAGCGGGATGTTGTCAGCGGCCATGCGCTGGCCGACGCTGAAAGCGATGCCGTAGCTCAGGCGCTGTTCGAAACTCTCCAGCTTGACCTCCCCGGAGGCAGCGGCGGTTTCCTCGGTGGCCGCGGGGGGCTGCTGGTTACACCCCTGCAGGGCGACGGCGCCAAACAGCGCAAGTGACAGTGCAAACTTCTTCATAATCAGGTCCATTTCCAGTTGTGCAAGCGAAGCACAGCGTCTCCACGGTGCCGTAGCCCTCGCGGCCGCGCCTGCCACGCAGGCACCGGGCCGGGCGCCGGGATTCCAAATGCGGGAAAAAGCCGGGGATTCGCGGTGGGCGCCCATGTTACTACCCGCCCTGCGGCGGCGCCACCCCCGCGAGGGGGCACCGGCGGACCTCAGGACAGCAGCGCCAGCAGGCGTCGCAGCGCCTCCTCAGGGCGGCTGCCGCCACCGGCCTGGCACTGTAACACCAGCGCCAGGTTGTGCGGCAGCGCGTCGGGCCTGTTGCCCGGGTCGTACGCGCTATACAGGGCGTACATGATGTCCTGCTGGCCGCGTTCGGCCTGCAGCTCCAGAGCCTTGAGCTCCTCGCGCAGCGCCAGCGCGGGCTCGAAGTCGCGCAGCGAGACTCGCAGCTCGCGCAGCGGACGCACGACGCGGGCGCGCCAGTCATCCACCGCCGCCTCGACCTGCTGCAGGTGTTCCCGTGACAGGTCCAGTCCCATACTGGCCAGCCACGCGGCGTAGAGCAGCGTGTTGACGTCGAGCCCGCAGTCGTCC
>JAWVYG010000532.1:0-3206 GCA_033722815.1 Halioglobus sp. | reverse complement strand
GTACAGATACCCACCAGGGAATCCAGCTGCACGCGCGGCAGGTACTGGGCAAGGAATTGCGCGCTGCGCCGGACATGGATGCGCGTATAGGCGGCCCCGTTGCTGTGCCGGGTATCGTCCAGGCGCCGTATGTAGCCTGAGTCGTGGAACAGCGCGGCCGCGATACCGGCCATGACCATCGTGTCGTCCAGGCGGGCATTGTCGTCCACGGCGCGCGCGTGTCCCTCGAGCAGGCGCGCCATCGCGAGTGTCACGTCGAGCACATGCTGACTGTTGTGGTAGCGAATCTCACAGCCGTGGTAACCGGGGTAGGCGCCATCGTAGAGCAGCGTAAAGTCGGTAAACAGCTGCGCCATGGTGGGAAAATCCAGTCCGGGGTAGTGCGGTGCCAGCATTGCGGAGACGGCACCGGACACCGCCTCACCGTCGGTGACGTCTACCGAATTGCTCACGTCCATGTGATAGGCGCGCTGCACCAGGCCCATCAATTCACTCCTCGGATATGGATTTGCTGCCGCGTTTCTTCAGCAGGGTGGAAAGGTCTTCCGCCAGGCCTTCGGCGCTCTGGACGTCCAGCCCTGCACCACCTTCCCCGGCGCTTTCGCTCGCCGCGCTGGCAGAGGGCAACTCGGCGTCGCCCAGTCCCAGAGTAAGCAACTCGCCGGCCATGTCGATTTCGATCTGCAGGTTGAACGCGTAGTGGGACAGCCCGTGCTTGTCGACGATGCGGAAACGGCGCGGGCGCACCTGACCATCCTTGTCCTGTACCTCTGACAGGTAGCAGGACAGGCCGTCGACGCCCTTGCTCGACAATTGGATGCCGCGCACCGTCTCGAGCCTGCGGTTACAGGTACTGACGAAGGTCGTGGTGGAGGCGGAGGTGACCGACTGCAACTCACCGCCGCCCCAGCCCGCCTGTTCGCACAGGAAATCCCCGACCATGATCTGGCGCGGCGCCGCCATGTCCAGCATACGCGCCAGTTCGATGGTGACGTCACCGACGATATAGCTGAAGACAGAGGGATTGACGCCCTCGGCCTGGTACAACTCGTAGTGGCCGCCTATGTGGTAACCGGTGCGAATCTCGGGCACGGTATTGCCACGCGACGCCGCCCTGGCCACGGCGTTGTCCGCCACCACCAGTAGCATGAAAATAAACAAATCCTGGTTGGCGGCGGCACTCAGCTCCCTGTTCCAGACGTAGTAGCCGTCGCCCGTGGTTGTGCGGGCGAAGTTGATCTCGATACCCATGCCCAGCAGTTTGCTGCAGGCGGAATTGAGGGAATAGGACAGGCTGTTGAGCTGGCTGGCCTGTTCGAACGGCGTGTACAGTGAAAAGTCCACGATGTCGAACAACAACACCGCGCGACTCTCCACGTAGCTGATACCGTAGCGCTTGATCAGGTGCTCCACGGCGGACAGCACCTGCTGCTCGTCGGAGAGTGCCGTGTTGAGCTTGATGAAGGTGGGTGGCACGTCGAGACGCTCGCTGACCGCGAACAGCTCCTCGCGTGTCTTCTGGCGCTTGCCGGAGATCAGGTCGCGAATGAACGCCTCGTTGTCGGCGCTCTGGGCGGATGCGGCGCAGTAGTTGCCGAGGAAGTAGTGGGGCACGAAGATGACAAGGAGGCCGCGTTCGTCCGCGCTCCAGCACAGGACGATATTCTGGCCCATGCGCCACTGCTTGCGGAGGGTTTTCTCCAGCGCCTTGAGATTGCCGCGCTGGACGATACTGATCGCCTGCAGGGACGTCTCATTCATCCCCTCCATGATCCGGGATGCGCGTGCATCCCCTCCCGGCTGCACACTGTTGCTTTCCTGTGGCATATCGTTCCTGGCTCCCGTGCTGCGCGCGCAGAGGTGACTCACCCGCTCTTCAGGGGCATTATAGTGCGCCGCAGACCCCCCGGCCACGTCACCGGATGACCCACCACGGGTGCGGAATGCATAGACATTTGGAGCGCCACGCCCATGATCCAGGTTCTTCCTGTCCATTACCTCTTGCTCTTGCTCTGCCTGCTACTGGGCGCCTGCCAGGGCTACGACATCAGGGTCAATGAGCGGATCGTGTACACCCCCGATCCGTTGTTTACCGCTTTCGAGGTGTCCGATAGCGCGCTGGCCGACTGCATCTCCGAGACCATCGCCCACGAATCCGTTACCGCGGCCGCCCGACTGCTCAGCCTGAACTGTTCTCACGCGGGCATAGCCAGCCTGGAGGGGCTTGCCGTCTTCAGCGGACTGGAGGTACTGCGACTGTCCTCCAACAGCGTCAGGAACCTGGTAGAACTGGGCGGGCTCAGTGGCCTGCGCGAGCTGTACCTGGACGACAACGCAGTGGTCGATCCCGTGCCGCTTTACCAACTGCCCAACCTGCGCTACCTCGACCTGTCAAAAAACCCCGATCTCCAGTGTCCCGCGGATGCAGGGCTCGAAGGCGTGACCACGGTGATCCTGCCGGATCACTGCCGCTGATGGTGCACGGGCGGGACAAGCAGGCAGTGTATGGCCAGCTCCCGTGTGGTGGGAGGCCGCACGCCGCGTAACGGGAGCAAGCTCACACTTTGCAGAAAAAAGTAGCGGTGGGTTTGACAAGAGCCGCGAGGTGCGTCGCCGGCGGCGGATCAATCCAGGGCCAGCCAGTGGCAGCCGCCGGCCTGTTCGGCGAAGACGACGCCGTCCAGGCTGTCCAGGACCTCGCCCAGCGCGCGTTCAGCGTGGGCCCGGCTGTTGTTCTGCTCACTGATGTGCGCGACCACCAAGTGCTGCAGCGCGGCGTCGGAGACCTGGCGCAACAATTCGGCCGCCTGGGCATTGTTCAGGTGCCCCCAGTTGCCCGCCACCCGATGCTTCAGGTGCTGTGGATAGGGGCCATCGAGCAGCATGTCGAGGTCGTGGTTGAATTCCAGTAACAGGCCGTGACAGCCGCTGTAGCTCTCCACCACGTGAGGCGTGACGCTGCCCAGGTCGGTGAGAATACCCAGGGCGTACTCGCCCCACTGCAGCCGAAACTGGCAGGGCTCGGCAGCGTCATGGGGCACGGCCACGGTCTTTATCCGCAGTTCGCCGATCTGCAGCTCGTCCTCGCTGTTGAAACAGCGGTAATCGTGACCACCGTCCAGCCTGACGCGACCCTGGGTGCCGTGGCTGAGGTAGATGGGAATGCCGAACCTGCGCGACAGCGCCGCCACGCCGCTGGCATGGTC
>JAWVYG010000531.1:0-3209 GCA_033722815.1 Halioglobus sp. | reverse complement strand
TGTACCGTGAGGTGTACCTGAAACTCTACGACCGCCTCAGCCCGTTGTACGGCTCCATCCGCAGAATAACGGGCTACCCTTTCTAGACCTGCCATGCCCGCGCCATCCTCCTCGCCTGCAGTACTGGCACAGGACGGGAACCGGCAGCGGCCGGACGCCGCCGTCCGGGGCAGGTGCCGGCGCCGGATCAGGGCACCGTGCGGGCGCTATTCGAGACCGCTTTGACGTGGGTCATTAGTAACCCCCTAAGCAATTGATCTATATTGAAAAGCTCAAATCAGGACAAGGTTTGGTATGGCATACAAGGAACTCTCCGGGGACGAACTCTACACGTCCTGCCGCCTCCAGGACGACGCCTTCGACAGTACGGCCGAGCTGGAGCCCATGGCCCAACCGCCGGGCCAGCGCCGCGCGCTGGAAGCCCTGCAGTTCGGGGTGGATATCAAAGAGCCAGGCTTCAATCTCTTCGCGCTGGGCGCCTCGGGAGTCGGCAAACGCGCCCTGCTGATGAGCGTGCTCAACGCCCGCGCCGATAAGGACGTCGAACTGTTCGACTGGTGCTATATCAGCAACTTCAGCAACCCGCAGCAGCCGCGCCTGCTCAAGCTCACCGCGGGTGTCGGCCGCGAGCTGAGCAAGGATATGTTACAGCTGGTGGAGGATCTGCTGACCGCCCTGCCCACCTCCTTCCAGGAGGAGGACTACAGGAGCCGCCGCCAGGAGATCGAGGACGAAGTCTCGGAAACCTATGAGCAGGACTTCCGCAAACTGGGCGAGGAAGCACAGAACCAGGGCATCGCCCTGCTGCGAACGCCTGCGGGTTACACGCTGGCGCCAACACGAGACGGCGCAATTGTGACACCGGAGGAGTTCGCGAAACTCACCGAGGAAGAGCGCGCCGAAATCGAGAAGAAGATTGCGGATCTGCAGGTGGAACTGCAGCGGGTCGTCAGCCAGTTGCCCATGATGCGGCGGGAAACCGCGCACCGCATAAAGGCGCTCAACCAGGAGATCACCCGCCTCACCGTGGAGCAGTTCGTCGCCCTGCACTGCAGTCGCTACGAGGCACATCCCGAGATCATCGACTACCTGGGCGAGGTCAAGGAGTACGCCATCGAGAACGCGGAAGACTTTCTGCCACCTGACGGCGAAACCGAAGTCGACCACGTAAAGCAGAGGGCCAAGCACTTCTCCGCCTTCCAGGTGAACGTCCTGGTAGACAACAAGGATGTACAGGGCGAGCCGGTCGTGTTCGAGGATAATCCCACCTACCAGAACCTCGTGGGGCGAGTGGAATATGTGTCCCAGATGGGAACCCTGCTGACAGACTTTACACTGATACGAGCGGGCGCCCTGCACAGGGCAAACGGCGGCTATCTGATTGTCGATGCCGCGAATCTCCTGCGACATATCTATGCCTGGGAAGGGCTTAAGCAGTCACTGAAATCCGGCGAGATAAAAATTACGTCGCTGCAGGAAATGCTGAGCCTCAACAGCACGATCTCGCTGCAGCCCGAAAGTGTCCCGATGCAGGTTAAAGTGGTACTGGTGGGAGAGCCGTGGATCTACTACCTGATGGACCACTATGACCCGGAATTCCGTCAGCACTTCCGTGTCGCCGCGGATTTCTCCGCCGAGACCCAGGCCAGCGATGAGAACCAGCTTTCCTTCGCACGCATGATTGCCTCCCTCGTGCAGGACAACAACCTGCAGGCACTGGACATCGAGGCGGTACGACGCGTGATTGAGCAATCAGCCAGGGCGGCAGAAGACGGGGAAAAGCTGTCGCTCGACCTGGACAGGCTGACCGGGCTGCTGCAGGAGGCGAACTACTGGGCAAAGGCGGACGGCAGCGAACTGGTCAGGCTGCAGCACGTGGAGAAAGCACTGGATGCCGCCGAGGACCGCCATGGCAAGATGCGCGAACTGATGGGCGAACAGATCCTGCGCGAAATCAAGCTTGTCGCCACCCAGGGGCAGCAGAGCGGCCAGGTCAACGGCCTGTCCGTGCTCCAGTTGGGACAACACAGCTTCGGCCTGCCCAGCCGCATTACCGCAACGGCGCGACTCGGGCGCGGCAAGGTTATCGATATCGAGCGGGAGTCCAAACTAGGCGGAGACATTCACTCCAAGGGCGTACTCATCCTCTCAGCCTACCTGGCGAACCGCTACGCGAGCGAACAGCCGCTGCCGCTGTCCGCCAGCCTGGTATTCGAGCAATCCTATGGCGGTGTGGACGGGGACAGCGCAACCTGTGCGGAAGTCTGTGCACTGCTGTCGGCGATCACGGGGATACCCATCAAGCAGAACCTGGCGGTGACCGGATCGATGAACCAGATGGGTGAAGTACAGGCGATTGGCGGTGTGAATGAGAAGATCGAGGGGTACTTCGACCTGTGCGACGCCCGCGGCCTGACCGGGGACCAGGGCGTCATCATCCCCGCCGCGAACCAGGTGCATCTCATGCTGGCCAAAAGGGTGCGCGAGGCAGTCGCCGCGGGCAGGTTTGCCATCTACACCGCAGGCCACGTCGACGATGTCATGACGCTGTTGAGTGGTGTCGAGGCCCCGGAAGTCGAGGACCAGGTCAAACAACGCATCACTGAACTGCTTGATGTGCAAAAGAGTCTCGAGGCTTCAGGCGATGAAAAAGACTAATACGCGCCCCGTCGTGCAACGCGTCATCGTCACCATGGATGTCGATAGTCACCTGCCATCCACGCTCGACCTGGCCACGGCCCTGGCTCAGGCAAAGCGCAGTACCCTGCACGGCCTTTTTATCGAGGATGAGGACCTGCTGGGCGTGGCGGAGCTACCGTTCAGCCAGGAGGTCACGCTGTTGAGCGGACAGTCAAGGGAACTGGACAACCGCAAGCTCGCCCGCTCCCTGGTCCAGGTGGCTGCAGACTACCGCAGGGCGCTGCAGCACCATGCGGACAGGCAATCGCTGGAGTGGAGCTTCAGCCGCGTTCGCGGCCGCAAGCGCGCCCTGGAACTCGGCGAGGAGGCAGGCGCCGATATCGTTATCATCGCCCAACCCGTCAGCCGCAGACAATCCGCCAGGCAGCCACGCAACAGGTTCCTGCTGGCCCTGGATCACAGCCCACTGGCACTGCCCGCACTGGAGATCATGCTGTCTCGATGCGGTGACAATCCCGTCGAACTCCTCGTCTTTCACGAGGACGAAGATCTTTCTGAAGAAGCTGGCG
>JAWVYG010000530.1:0-3210 GCA_033722815.1 Halioglobus sp. | reverse complement strand
ATCAGCGGCGCCAGCGCCGACGTCAGCAGGAACAGGAAAGCGGCCTGGCCATTGGGGGTTGCCACGCTGGGGAGGTTGGTGCCTGTGTTGATCGCCACCGCCAGCTGGTCGAATTCCTGTCGTGTGATGTTGCCCGAGTCGAACGCGGCCTTCACCTCGTTGATGTACACCGTGGCCACGAAAACGTTGTCGCTGATCATGGACAGCAAGCCGTTGGCGAGGAAGAACATTGCCGGGCGCACCTCCGACTCCATGGCCAGGACCGCGTCGATGACCGGCGTGACGAGGTGCTGGTCGTGGATCACCGCGACGATGGCAAAGAACACCACCAGCAGCGCGGTGAAGGGCAGTGCCTCCTCGAATGCGTGGCCGATCTGGTGTTCCTCGATGACGCCGTTGAAGGCCGTCAACAGCACGATGATCATGAGGCCGATCAGGCCAACGGCGGCCCAGTGCATGGCCAGCGCCGCCACCAGCAGCAGCGCCACCAGCGCCTGGATCGTGAGGCGGGCGTTGATCCGGTGGTTGCGCTGGCGCTCCTCGCGCTCCTGGAATTCCACCAGCACGTTGCGCACGGTCTCGGGCAGCTGCGCGCCGTAGCCGAAACGTTGTGTCACCTCCAGCAGCGCGCAGGTCGCCAGGCCGAACACGAGTACCGGGGCAGTGACCGGCGCCATGATGGTGACGAACTGCATGAAGTCCCAGCCCGCGATCGTGGCGATCAGCAGGTTCTGTGGTTCGCCGACCAGGGTGCAGACGCCGCCGAGGGCGGTGCCGACGGCGCCGTGCATCAGCAGGCTGCGCAGGAAGGCGCGGAACTGTTCCAGGTCTTCGCGGTGCTGCTCGTGTACCGATTCGTCGTCCGAGTGGTCGTGGTCAATGTCATCGTCGTGGCTGTGGCCCTGCCCGGAGGCTACCTTGTGATAGACGGTGTAGAAACCGACGCCAACGCTGATCAATACGGCGGTGACCGTGAGGGCGTCCAGAAAGGCGGACAGGAATGCGGCGACGAATGAGAACAGCAGTGACAGCAGGACCTTGGAGCGCACGTTGAGCAGGATCCTGGTGAAAACGAACAGCAGCAGTTCCTTCATGAAATAGATGCCGGCCACCATGAACATGAGCAGCAGGATGACCTCGAAGTTTGCCACCGTTTCCTGGAACACCATGTCCGGCGACGTCATGCCCAACAGGACCGCCTCGATGGCCAGCAGGCCCCCGGGCTGCAGGGGGTAGCAGCGCAGGGCCAGCGCGAGCGTGAAGATGAACTCGCCGATGAGCAGCCAGCCGGTGACGAAGGGCCCCAGCAGCAGCAGGAATACCGGGTTGAGCAGCAGGAAGGCGACGATGGTCTGCTTGTACCAGATCGGTGAGGTGCCGAGAAAGTTCTTCCAGAACGCGTTGTAAAGGCTGTCGGGCATGGCGGCGGGCGGCTTGTCATTGCGGTCAGTGCGGCGCATTTTACGGCATTTGCCAGCGCAGCAGTACGCGCGGTCTCGGTACTTTTCCCAAGACAAAACGCCCTTGTCCGGCACCCTCGTCGGAGCCCGTCGGCGCCTGGCCTTGCCCAGCCCCGGCGCGGCGCATACTATAGCCGGTCCTCCATAAAATCCTGCGAGTACACCGATGTTCCGGCCCGGTAACAATCCACCTTCCGCCGGCGGCGACGAGCTGCTGATCGTCTTCCACCAGGGCCAGTTGCTCAGCGACATGCGCTCGCCCGACCTCTGCCTGCTCGTGCCGCAGCAGGTGGAGCACAGCGGCTGGCGCGAGGTACGCCGGCAGTTCCTCGGTTACTGGGGTGAGCGTCCCTGCTACGCCATGGAAATCGACGAGATCGACGAGCCCGATCCCATGCAGTTCCAGCGCGGCAACCTGTACCACATCCTGGGCCGTGTGGATGAGCGACTGTTCGCCCTGGCCGGCCGTGCGCAGCAGCTGCTGGACTGGGAGCGCGATCATCGTTTCTGCGGCCGCTGCGGCGAGGCCATGCGTGTGGATCACAAGGAGCGGGCAATGCGCTGCGACCCCTGCCGCACCATCAACTACCCGCGCATCGCGCCCTGCGTGATCGTGCTCGTGACCCGCGGCGAGGAATTGCTGCTGGCGCGCAACGCCAACTTCCCCCAGCCGATGTACAGCACACTGGCGGGTTTCATCGAGGCGGGCGAGACCGCCGAGGAGACCCTCGCACGCGAGGTGCGCGAGGAGGTCGGTGTCGAGGTGAACAACCTGCGCTACTTCCAGTCGCAGTCGTGGCCATTCCCCAACCAGCTGATGCTGGGATTCTTCGCCGACTATGCGGGCGGCGACATCGTCTGCGACGAACAGGAGATTGCCGATGCCCGCTGGTTTCACTACAGTGACCTGCCCATGATCCCGCCGGTGGCGTCCATCTCCGGGCAGTTGATCCAGACCTATATCGAATCCCTGCAATAAACCTTCTGGAGTGCACTTTCTTGCAATACCTCTACGAGTACGGACTCTTCCTCGCCCAGGCCATTACCCTGGTAGCGGCCATCCTGCTGCTGGTCGCCGGGGTCGTCGCTATCGGCAGTCGCCAGCGCGCCGAGCAGCACGAGGGGCATATCGAGGTGCGCAAGCTCAACGAGCGCTACCGTCACATGGGCGATGTCATACGCGCGGTCGCTGACGACCCGGCCGTGGTCAAGGAACAGCGCAAGGCGGATCGCAAGGCCGCCAAGGCCGAGGCCAAGGAGGCGAAAAAGGCACGCAAGAAGGCGGCCGGCGAGGATGCCGAGAACAAGCGCGGCCGCCTCTACGTCCTGAATTTCGAGGGCGATATCCGCGCCTCTGCTACCGACAGCCTGCGCGAGGAGATTTCAGTGGTGCTCTCCCAGGCGCGCGACGGTGACGAGGTCCTGGTGCGGGTGGAGAGCCCGGGCGGGATCGTACACGGCTATGGCCTGGCGGCCAGCCAGCTGCAGCGTATCCGCGCGGCCGAGGTGCCGTTGACGATCGCCGTGGACAAGGTGGCGGCCAGCGGCGGATACATGATGGCCTGTGTCGCACAGCGCATCATCGCCGCGCCCTTTGCGGTGGTGGGTTCGATCGGTGTGCTGGCACAGCTGCCCAACTTCAACCGCCTGCTGAAGAAGATGGATATCGACTTCGAGCAGCTCACCGCGGGTGAGTACAAGCGCACCCTGACCATGTTTGGCGAGAACACCCAGAAAGGGCGGGAGACGT
>JAWVYG010000529.1:0-3212 GCA_033722815.1 Halioglobus sp. | reverse complement strand
GGTTTCACCATAGACGACGACGGCGAGTGGCGACCGCTGTTCGAGCACAGCCCCATGCTCACCGGCAATACCCGCAGCCAGGACCAGGTCAACACCTACCATCCCAACGGCGCCATCTACCTGCGCGAGGTCGCCGACCTGGCAGCGCCGGACCTGAAAACCCTGTACCAGGGTGCACTGCCCTACATCATGGACCGCTCCCTCTCGGTGGATGTCGATACGGAAGATGACTTCAAGCTGGCCGAGATGAAGCTGCGTAACCTGTAGGCATCGTGCTTTCCAACAGCCAGGTAGTCGACCTCGCCCGCGCCCTGGAATCGCATCTGCAGGCACAGGACGGCGATCTTACCGACTTCCTCCCGCTCATCCGTATGCACCTTTACTTCGCGCAGCGCCCGGCCGCGCACATGGCGTCTCCGGCGGCTGGCGCCGGACGCCTGCGCATGCTGGTCGATGTCGTGACCGGTGTGGGCCGCATGCTGCAGGCGCGGCTGGTTGGTATACGCTGCCGCCAGGTGTTTGTCGCGCCGGCCACCCATCGCAACGTGCCGCGTGGAGGCGCTCTTGAGTCCAAGCACCTCGACAGTCTCGTTGAGCGCTACGCGCGAGACGGCGACGCGATCTGGGAGCTGCGTCCGGTTCCGCCGGGTGTCACGGTGGACCGCTCGCTGCCCTGCGCCGTGCTGGCGGTGGCGCGGTTGCTGGCCAGGCTGCGCGGTCCCTCGCGACGCGTGCGCGCGCTGCGTGACCAACTCGATGCTTACGCACAGGCCTGCGAACCTGAGTTGAACTGGGACCTGCCGCGGCTCGAGTTGTCACTGGCGACCTTCGAGACCGCGCGCGGGATTTTTTACTGGCTGTTTCGGCGCAGTGACATTCGGCGCGCTTTCTTTGTGTGCTACTACGGCGCCGCGCAGTTTCCCCTGCTGGCTGCGCTCAATGACCTCGGTCGTGAAACCGTGGAATACCAGCACGGGATACAGAGCGATGTACAGCCGATGTACTCCGGCTGGGAACACCTGCAGCGCAAACCGGCCTCGATGCCGGACAGGGTGCTGCTGTGGGACGGGGTTGCCCTCCGACGCATCTCGCGCTGGGCCGACGCCCTGGGCATCGAGACGGAGGAAGTGGGAAACCTGTGGTTTGCCGCGATGTTCAAAGAAGCGCCGCCACATTCGAGCTCGCGGTCTATCCTGGTCGCTCTGCAGCTTTACCCGAGTCACTTCAACGAGAATATCCTGGACGCGATGCAGCAGAGCCTGGATCTGGAGTGGGTATTCCGCGAACATCCGTACGCGGTACTGTCCGCAGAGCAGCGCGACGCGCTGCTTGAACGCAACCCGCGGCTGCGGATAATCAGTCCCACCGATGAGCCGCTGGAGGCTTCGCTGGCGCGCTGTACGGTTTGTATCACCGGCTTTTCGACGGTCGGGCTGGAGGCCGTCTACTGCGGCCGCCGGGCGATATTCACACATGAGAACGCCCGCGAGGGACTCGCCGACTACATCGACGATGAGCGCTGTTTCTATGCCGCGGAAGCGGCCGACATCCTGCGTCTGGTGCGTGGCGAAGGCTGAGCGGTCGGGTTGAAGCCGCCCGCCGCCCCGGCAGTTACGCAACGCTACTGACTGCTACAAGCTCAGTCGCCTCCGCCCGCGGGAAACAACTTGCGCATCAGGTTCACCACGATCCTGTCGCGCAGGCCGGCGAAGTACTTCATCGAATTGACCTCGTTGAGGCAGAGAAACCGGTACCTGCCGCGCCGCAGCGGTGACAGCGGCATCACCAGCAGCAGGAACAACGGATCGCCGATGTCGATGTAGCGCCCGGGCACGTCTGACAGGTGCCCCCTGTCTGTCGCCATGCACCAGTAGGCGTGCAGGGTCGTGGACAGGGGCAGGTCGCTCGGCTCCCTGAACGGGTGACTGCGGGTCTGGACCAGTTGCGCGCTGTACGCTTCGTCGATTTCATACATGACGCTCCTTACCAGCGGGAAGGGGGCGTGCTGCAGTTTTTTTACGGGATTGAAGCCGAAACGCTCGAGCAGAAGCTGGCGGCTGTTTAGCATGCTGTACTCGACCGGGCGCAGGTCCTCGCGCCAGGCGTGGGGAATGTCGTGGCGTGACAGGAACACCGAAACTTCCCCCGGGGCGGGGAAGAACTCGCTGATCTCGAAGTGGTCCATCAGAAACACGTCGTCGTTGAAGTAGATGAAGTGCTCCGCTAGGCCATCGATCCGGTGCAGGCAGGCCTCGATGGCAAAGGCATTGAAGGTTGGCAGCACCGAGCTGTCGGGGAATATATCGCGGTGGTCCACGCGCGATATCCCGGGATCGTCCTCCGCCCAGGCGGGCAGGGCGCAGTTGGTGACGATGAATATATGACGCACCCATGGCGCGTAGCGCCTCAGCGCATTGATGGAGAAGCGGATCTCCTCGCGATTCTGGAACCGCGCCGTGTCGTTGACGCTGCTGTGCAATGAGCCTGCATGAGTGAATGCGCCTGTGGCGTGGGCGTGCAGCTGCTGCCAGTCCGGATCCTGGTCGTTGACCCAGGTGTAGACGACGTCCACCTCCTGTACCGCCGGTCTCGCTCCCGAGACGCTCACGACGATGACCTCGAGCGCTGGAAGCGCCGGATGACAGCCTTGACGCCGGCTATATCGCCGCGCGCGAGAAAGCGCAGGAGAAATGCCACTGCTTCCGGGTAGCTGAAGCGATATACCAGCAGTTGGCTGCGGACCTGCAAGGCCTGCCGCCCGCTGATACCGTGTTTGCCGATGAAGTACTCGCAGGCGGCGGCGACTTTCTGGTAACTGCGGGTCGATATGCGTTCGTGCGGATGGCTTGCGTCGACCACGTAGGACGCTACGGGCAGGTTCTCAATGGTGCCCAGCTGCGCCAGCCTGAACAGGAAATCGTAGTCCTGCCAGGCCTTGAGCTGCGGATCGAAACCGCCCAGCTGTCGGGCGGTTGCGGTTTCGAGAAATGCCTGTGAGCCTGCCAGGTTGCGCAGGTACATGTCCTTGACGCCCACGGTGTCCTTGCCCGGCAGATCGATTTCGCTGCCGTCGGGCAGTATCTTGCGCCGGGCGGAGGTGAGGGCGACCGAGCCCGCGCGCCTTTGTCCCCAGTGCGCCACGAAGTCTGCGATGCGCGTCGGCAGGAAGTAGTCGTCGTCGTCCAGGCCGGTGATGAACTGTCCCTGCGCCG
>JAWVYG010000528.1:0-3219 GCA_033722815.1 Halioglobus sp. | reverse complement strand
GTTTCAATGGTCGCAACCCCGGTTACCTACCGGCGATGCAGCTGCTCGCCTGGCTGGAGGCGCGGGTGGGCAATTTCCCCCAGGCAGAGTTACTGCTGCGGCAGGTCCTCGATCGCGAACCGGAGAACCTGCATGCGCTCAGACTGCTTTCCAGCACGCTCGCGGGAGACAAGCGCCAGAAAGAGTCGGTGGAGGTGTTGCGGGAAATCGTCAAGCTGTCCCCCGAATCCGCCGTGGCGCGGTCGCAGCTCGGGCTAGGCATGATGCAGGTCGGCATGGTGGATGAAGGGCTGCAACAACTGGAGTCCGCCCGCGAACTGGATTCCGAGCGACAGGACACGGCGGGAGCCATCGTATTCACACTGCTGAGGGAGAACCGCCTGGACGAAGCCCTGGCGAAGGCCCGGGAGCTGCGCGAGCAGAATCCGGACAGCGCTTATGCGGCGGCGACGCTGGCCACCGTTTACGTGCGCCGCAACGAGCGCGACAAGGCCGCGATCAACTTCCGGGAAACGCTGAAGCTGGACGCGGACAACATTACCGCACGCAGCGGCCTGGCGGCCATCGCCGTGCAGGAGGGCAAACCGGCTGACGCCAAGGCGCTCTACCGCGAGATACTGGAGATCGATGGCAGCAACCTGTCTACAGCCCTGAACCTTGCTTACCTGAACGCGCTGGACGGGGAAGTCGAGGAGATGTCCGCGGTCCTGGAGGCGGCGATAGAGCGCTATCCCAATGCCGTGATGCCGCGCCTTGCCCTGGCGCGACACCACTCGGTGCAAAGAAACCATGCGCGCGTACTGGAACTGCTGGAGCCGGTGCAGGCCTACAGCGGCGACAACTATGAATACCTGCAAATGCTGACAGAGGCCCAGTACCGTACAGGCAAGTACCAGGACGCTCGCCGCAACCTCAGGACGATGACCCAGTACGCGCCGAAGAACGCTGATATTCGCTATATGTACGGCGTTACACTGCGCCGCACCGACGACCGCTCCGGTGCCATGGAAGAGATGGACAAGGTGCTGGAACTCAACCCCGAGCACGTGGGTGCGCGATTCCAACGCGCCGAGCTGCTGCTGGAAAGCGGCGGCGTGCCGGAGGCGGAAAAAGAAATCAACCGGCTCAAGACCAAGCTCGGCGAAAAAGACACGAACCTCGCGGTACTGGAAGGCCGCGTGGCAACAGCCGCGGGGAACCATGACGCCGCGGCAGCGGCCTTCCAGCGCGCCTTCGACGCCGTGGACAGCAACTATAACCTGCTCAACCTGGAGTCTGCGACCTGGGAATCCGGCAAGCGCGAAGCGGCGGTCAAGCTGTTGCAAGACTGGCTGGCCAAGGTCGAAGACGACTCGTTGGCGCGTTTCCGACTCGGCGGCCGCTACGCTGCCCTGGGTCGCAACAAGGACGCTGCCTCCCAGTACGAGACCCTGCTCGAAAGCAGCCCGAACAGCGCAGCGCTGCTGAACAACCTCGCCTGGGTATTGCGCGAGGATGACGAGAAAAGGGCGCTCAAGTACGCCGAGCAGGCACTGGAGATCGACCCCGAATCCCACAACATCAAGAGCACGCTGGCGGTACTGCTGAAGAACCGCGACAACAGCCGTGCCCAGCAGCTCATTCGCGAGGCTCTGCGCGCGAGCGCGGAAAACCCCAGCTACCTGTACTACCGCGCACTGATCCTGCACGAAGCCAACCAGGACCGGGAGGCGCTGGTGATCGTCAACCGCCTGTTGCGCGACCAGCCCGACTTCCCCGAGGCGGCCGAGGCGCGGCAACTGAAAAGCAAGCTCGGGGGCTGACTCAGCCGACCGTGGCGGCTGAGCCTCACCAATCGCAAGCCGCGGGAGCAACGTCCCGCAGCGTTAGTGCCCCTGCCGCGACGCCACGCGGGCGGCTGTGCCCGGCGTATCGATGAACAAGGCAGTGGACGGCGGTCCGCTCTCACCGCTGTTCGCCTGGATAACGCGCCGCCCGCGCCACGCACTGTGCCTGTCCCTGCTCATCCTGCTGGTGCCGCTGCCCTTCCTGGCCGACCTGGTCAAGGACACTCGCTCCGACGCCTTTCTGGCGGACGACAATCCCGCCCTCGTTTACAAGGACAAGATCAGCGCCGCCTTCGGCCTGAATGACCCGGTGGTGCTGGCCGTGGTCGATGAGTCAGCCGCGGGCATCTACCGCCCGCAGACCCTGCGACTCATCGAGGAACTGACCGCCGGGATCCGGGAGCTGCCCAACATCAACCGCGAACGGGTCACCAGCCTGGCGACTGAACGCAACATCCGCGCCCAGGGCGACGACATCGACATCAGGCCGTTCCTCGAGCCATTCCCCGAGACAGCAGAAGCCCTCGCCGACCTGCGCGAGGCGGTCTCAAACGTCGAGTTGTACAGCGGCACCCTGGTCAGCGCAGACGGCCAGATGGCGCTGGTTACCGCGGAGATGATCGACGAGAACGAGGCGGAGCGCACTTACCGCCTGCTGCACCAACTGGTGGAGGAAGCGACCACACCGCCCGGCGTCCAGTTGCACCTGGCGGGTGAGGGCGTGATCGCCGGTTACCTGGGCGCCTACATCGATTCCGACGCGCTGCGCCTCAATCCGCTGGCGGGACTGATCATCAACCTGACCATTTTCCTCGCCTTCCTGCGCATCAGCCCGGCGCTGCTGTCCAACGTCATCATCGTGGCTTCCGTGGGAATTACGCTCGCGGTGATGGCACTGCTGGACATCGCGTTCTTCGTCATCACCAACGCCCTGCCGGTGATACTCATCGGCATTTCGGTGGCGGACGCCATCCACATCTACAGCGAGTACTACGCGCTGCGCCGGCAACGCCCTGAGGCGGCCGTGGAAAGCGTGGTCAGGGAGACGATGGCCAACATGTGGCGACCGATCACGTTGACCACCATTACCACCATGTGCGGCTTTATGGGGCTGTACCTCGCCGCGATCATGCCTCCCTTCAAGTACTTCGGACTCTTCGCGACGCTGGGCGTGTTCATCGCCTGGCTGTTTTCCATGCTGTTCCTGCCGGCGGCGCTGGTGCTCACCCGGCCACAGCCGCGCAGCACGCGGCACGGCGGTGTCGACGGGTTCGCCCGCATCGCCAACGGTCTCGGCCAGGCCAGCCTGCGCCATGCGCGCGTAACGCTGGCGCTGGCTGTCGCGGTGGCTGCTTATGGCCTGTGGGCCGCCAGCAAACTGCAGATCGAGGAG
>JAWVYG010000527.1:0-3223 GCA_033722815.1 Halioglobus sp. | reverse complement strand
GTAATATTATTTCGGCGGAGCTCAGCTTGCGGCCAGACCCAAATAACAACCACGCGCTACTATCCAGACGGACGCCTGCCCGACCGGCAATATCGACAGCACGAAAATCGAAGGGAAGTTATGAATCCTTCGATGTGTCTTTGGATGTGTCTTTGGATTT
Source organism: Halioglobus sp. (assembly GCA_033722815.1). GTDB lineage: Bacteria > Pseudomonadota > Gammaproteobacteria > Pseudomonadales > Halieaceae > Marimicrobium. The sequence goes on along the minus strand of JAWVYG010000527.1, from coordinate 3,063 downwards.
GTCTTTGGATGGTTCCTTGGGCGCGACTTCGAGGTCGCCGAACTTATGGTTATCGGCCCACCCGGTCTCCATTACCCTGATATAGGTCTCCAGCCGATGCTCTGCAGCGCGGCGATCCGCGAAAGGCCCCTCCAGCGTGCCCTCCCTGGTTAGAAAAAACCAGGAGCCGCCTTCCTGAAAAAAACGCTCCGTCCGGAAATGGGACTTGACACTCGCCTCGTCGTCACGTCGTTTGCTCACGGCCTGTTACCCCGATCATGATCTGCCTGCAACGGCAGAACGTAATTTTTCGCCAAGTATAGCCCTACCCAAAAGAATTTACAGCGCAGCATCTCCAGGGGTAAGTGTGAAAATGATACATAAGCTAAACCTGCTGCTTACATGCCGGCGACGGTGCAAAACCCAGCATCGGGGCCAATAAACCCCGCCGCAGGGCATGCGCAAGAATCATACCTGACCAGCGCGCCGGCCGGTGCGAATCACGCAACTTCCGGGTTGAATGTCACTGACCGCAGGCGAGGCGGGGACAAATGCGGGCGGAGAATACGGGGCGCGGATTGACCGGCGATTGCCAGCGGGATCAGGCCGGGTCGCAAGGAGATAAAGCGAGGATTCTGGCATTGATCGAGCGCTGGCCGAACAGCGCTACAAAAAGTAATGATGACTGAATCGAATGTTGCCGGTCTCCAGTGCGAAGCACTAGAAATTGGGCATGATCCGCAGGTTATCCAGATCCTCAGACGCCATGAGCCCCGACCGCATCACTTTGATATAGGCCTCCAGGCGCGTTACCGCGGCGTAACGGTCCACGAAAGGCCCTTCAATGGAACCCTCGCGGGTAGCGAAGAACCACCTGCCGCCCTCCTGGAAAAGTCGATCGGAGCGATAGTAGGACTTGCCATCCGTATCATTTTCTCGTCGATCACTCACAGCCGTGCTCCACCATCATCAACGTCGGAATACCGTCACCTTCAAGCGCCGAGTATAGCCGCGTAACAGAAAATTCGAAGAGGGGCACCACTCGTTAAGTCGAGAAATGAGACATACTGCACAGCATCGGTGCGGTTGTTGGACATTCTGCGCAGGAAACACGGTTGCCCCGACGGCATCTGGCCGCCGGGGCTGCGCGCTATGACTACCCGATTGCGCGGACGGTGAATGCAGGTTGGCCGTCCACCAGCTCCGCGACGATCGTCTGCCCGGGCTGGACATCCCCGGCCAGCAGGCGTTGCGCCAGCGGGTTTTCCAGCTCCTGCTGAATCGCGCGCTTGAGCGGTCGCGCACCGTAGACCGGGTCGAAGCCCGCGCTCACCAGCCGCTCCATGAAGGCCTCGCTGACCTCCAGCGACAGCTCGTTCTCCGCCAGGCGCGCCTTGAGCGCTTCCAGCTGGATCGCGGCGATACCGCGTATCTGCTCCTGCGCAAGCGGGTGGAATACCACCGACTCGTCGATACGGTTGATGAACTCCGGGCGGAAGTGCGTTCCCACCACCTCCATGACCGCTGCCTTCATGGCCTCGTAGTTCTCCTCGCCCGCCATTTCCTGGATCAGGTGCGAGCCGAGGTTGGAGGTCATCACAACCACGGTGTTACGGAAGTCCACCGTCCGGCCCTGGCCGTCGGTGAGCCGGCCGTCCTCGAGCACCTGCAACAGGATGTTGAAAACGTCCGGGTGCGCTTTTTCCACTTCATCGAGCAACAGCAGCGAGTAAGGCCTGCGCCTGACAGCCTCGGTCAGGTAGCCGCCCTCCTCGTAGCCGACATAGCCCGGGGGTGCGCCGATCAGCCGCGCTACCGAGTGCTTCTCCATGAACTCCGACATGTCGACGCGCACCATGGCGTCCTCGCTGTCGAAGAGGAACTCGGCCAGCGCCTTGCACAGCTCCGTCTTGCCCACCCCGGTCGGGCCCAGGAACAGGAACGAGCCATTGGGGCGCTTGGGATCGGCCAGGCCAGCCCGGGAGCGGCGTACCGCATTGGACACCGCCTCGATGGCCTCGGACTGCCCGACAACCCGCTCCTGCAGCGCCGACTCCATGCGCAGCAGTCGCTCGCGGTCACCCTCCATCATCTTGGACACGGGAATGCCGGTCCAGCGGGACACCACCTCGGCGATCTCCTCGTCCGTGACCTTGTTGCGCAGCAACACCGTCTCGGCCGACTCGCTCTGCTGCGCCAGCTCCAACTGCTTCTCCAGTTCCGGCATACGGCCGTACTGCAGCTCCGACATGCGCGTGAGGTCGCCGGCGCGTCGCGCCGTCTCGAGTTCCAGCTTGAGCTGTTCCAGCTGGCTCTTGATCTCGGCCGCCCCCTGTACGGAGGCTTTTTCGCCCTTCCAGATCTCCTCCAGGTCGGCGAACTCGCGCTCCACCTTGTCGATCTCCTCGTCCAGCAGTTGCAGCTGCTTTTGCGCCGCCGGATCCGAGTCCTTCTTCACCGCCTCGCGCTCGATCTTGAGCTGTATCAGGCGGCGCTCCAGCTTGTCCATCGCCTCCGGCTTGGAGTCGATCTCCATACGAATACGGCTCGCAGCCTCATCGACCAGGTCGATCGCCTTGTCCGGCAGCTGCCGGTCGGTAATGTAGCGCTGCGACAGGCGCGCGGCCGCGATGATGGCGCTGTCGGTAATATCGACACCGTGGTGCACCTCGTAGCGCTCCTTCAGCCCGCGCAGGATGGCGATGGTGTCCTCCTCGTTGGGTTCATCCACCAGCACTTTCTGGAAGCGCCGCTCCAGCGCGGCGTCTTTCTCCACGTGCTGGCGATACTCGTCGAGCGTCGTCGCGCCGACACAGTGCAACTCGCCACGCGCCAGCGCGGGCTTGAGCATATTGCCCGCATCCATCGAGCCCTCGGCCTTGCCGGCGCCTACCATGGTGTGCAACTCGTCGATGAACAGGATAATGCGGCCCTCCTGCTTGGAGAGCTCATTGAGTACCGCCTTGAGGCGCTCCTCGAAATCTCCGCGGAACTTGGCGCCCGCCAGCAGAGCACCCAGGTCCAGCGACAGGACGCGCTTGTCGCGCATGCTCTCGGGAACCTCACCGTTGACAACCCGCTGGG
>JAWVYG010000526.1:0-3240 GCA_033722815.1 Halioglobus sp. | reverse complement strand
TTGACCGAGTGGCGGATCATCTCGAATGCCGGTATGCGGGCGTCGCCATAGCTGCTGTGGGGCAGGCGCGTGTAGGGCAGCTCGAAGACCCTGTCCAGTTCGTCGGTCTGCAGCGGTATCGGCGGCGCATTGAGCCACACCTCGCGGTCGCCATGGCGTTGCACGAGGGGGCGGGCGTTGTAGGGATTGGTTTCCTTGTGCAGGATGCGCGACGCGTGCGCATAGAGGTCGGGGTCCTCCCGTACCTGTTCGTAAGCGGGAATGCGGATGACGCTGCGCTCATCTGAGGGAGCGTCGAGCACCCTCACCGGCTCGGCGGCTGCCGCGCCGCCCTGCTGGCAATCGCCCGGGTCCGGCGACTCATAGGGGTTTGCTCTTGGCGGCGCCGGGCGCACCAGGTCGATGTCGGTGGAGTCGATAATGCGCCAGTCGTCCGGTACGCGCTTGCAGACGAACGCCGTGCCGCGCAGGTCGCGTATGTCCGCGGGATGCTCGCCCGCCGCCACGCGATGGGCGACATCGACGATCGCGCGCTCGGCGTTGCCGTACAGCAACAGGTCGGCGCGGCTGTCCAGCAGGATCGAGCGGCGCACCTTGTCGCTCCAGTAGTCGTAGTGGGCGATGCGCCGCAGGCTTGCCTCGATACTGCCGATGACGATGGGAACGCCGCGCCAGGCCTCGCGCAGCCTCTGGCTGTAGACAATGACCGCGCGGTCGGGCCGCTTGCCGCCCGTGTTACCGGGCGTGTAGGCGTCGTCATTGCGGCGTTTCCTGTCCGCCGTGTAGCGATTGATCATCGAATCGCTGTTGCCCGCGGCAACGCCGAAGAACAGGTTGGGCCTGCCCAGCGCCCGGAAGGGCTCGGCGCTGTGCCAGTCCGGCTGGGAGAGGATACCGACGCGGAAGCCCTGGGCTTCCAGCAGCCGTCCAATCACCGCCATGCCGAAACTGGGGTGGTCCACGTAGGCGTCCCCGGTCACGATGATGATGTCGCAGCTGTCCCAGCCGAGCGCATCCATCTCCGCCCCGGACATGGGCAGTTCAGGGGCGGGGCCGAAGCACTCGGCCCAGTACTTGCGATGGGAGAAGATGTGGGGTGTCATACCTGCCGCCAGCAGAGCAAAAGGCCCGAAATTGTACCACGGGAAAGACGCGCCGATCGCCGGCCGTTCACCGCCCTGCGCAATTTCGTGAGTTATTACCAAGGCGGTTTCGCGGGACTTTGAGCGGTCAGGTTATCTGCGTATGATGGCTTGTGCGAAATCCAACAATAAACATAGGGCTCGTTGCCATGATTACACCTCCCGTGAAGAAGAAGATCGTCCTGGCGCTCGCCGCCGTCTCCGGAATAACGCTCGCGCCACTAGTCTCGGCGCAAGGGGCGGGACTGCTCGAAGAGGTCATAGTCACTGCGCAGAAACGGGAGCAGAGCCTGCAGGATGTCCCTGTTGCGGTTACGGCCTTTACCGGCGAGATGCTCGAAAAATCCGGCGTCAAGGATATGTTCGACCTGCAGGTGAATGCCCCCAGCCTGATCGTCGGCCAAACACAGAACTCAACGCAGACGACGTTCTCGATACGCGGTGTGTTCACCAGCTCGCAGAATTTCGGCCTGGAGCCCTCGGTCGGTCTCTATGTGGACGGCGTGTACCGCGCACGGCAGAGCTCGATGATCAACAACCTGATCGATATCGCTTCGGTAGAAATCCTGCGTGGCCCGCAGGGTACGCTGTTCGGCCGCAACACCCCCGCCGGTGCCATCCAGATCAACAGCGCGCCTCCGACCTTCGAAGAGGACGGCTTTCTGGAGGCCACCGCCGGCAACTACGACCTGCTGAGCGCCAGCGGGGCAAGGTCCTTCACGCTGATCGACGACGTGCTGGCCGTGCGGGCGACCGGTTTCTACATGGAGCGCGACGGGTTCATCGACTGGGTCAAGCAGGGCAATGTTGAGAAGGACGCCATCAACAACCGCGACCGCTGGGGTATGCGCCTGCAGGCGCTGTACATGCCGACCGATGAAGTGACCGTTAGTGTCAATTTCGATCACTCGGAAGTGGATGAAATATGCTGCGGCAACGGCACCTGGAAAAACAACTTCACGGCGCAGAACCTCGCGCCCGGTGCGCCGGCGGTGAGCGGCACCGATGCCATCATCGCAGGTATCGGCGGCACCGTCCTGGACCAGGATGATTTTTACGACTACGCGGTGAGTACCTCCGAACTGCCCGTGTCGGAGAATGAGGACCAGGGCATCTCGGTGCAGGTGGACTGGGAACTGGAGAACTTCACCTTGACCAGTATTACCGCCTACCGCGAGTTCGAGTCGTTCGACAACGGCGATATCGCCTTCAACGACCTCGACGGCGCCTACCGCATCAATGACGCGTCACAAGACCAGTTCACGCAGGAATTGCGCATCGCAAGCTCCGGCGATGAGTTCAGCTACGTCGCCGGCCTCTACTACTACCAGCAGGACCTGGAGAATGACCGCGACACCTTTGTCGGCGCCAATCTGTCTGCGATGCTCGGCCTGCCGGCGAACGCCTTCATCGATGGCGCCGGAGCCAACGATGTGAATACCCAGGAACACACCAGCTACGCGGTGTTCGGGCAGTTCGATTACAACATCACCGACGCACTGGTATTGACTGCAGGCCTGCGCTGGACCTACGAGGACAAGGAGTTGGTGAATATCTTCAATGACGATGCGCCGGCGACCTTCAATCCGCTGGAAGACAACTGGGGCTTCTACGGCTTCCCGCCGCTGACACCACAGGCGGACGTGGACGAGAGCTTCGATGACGACCAGGTAACGGGCACCATCAAGCTCAGCTGGTTCGCCAACAACGACACCATGTTTTATGCCTCCTACGGTACGGGCTATAAGTCCGGCGGCACCAACGCCGACCGCATCCCGGCCGATGTGGCTGTGCTGTTTGATGCAGAGACCTCGGAGTCTATCGAAGTCGGTATGAAATCCGAATTCCCCGACCAGGCGCTGCGCCTGAACGTCGCGCTGCACAAGACCGACACCGACGACCTGCAGACGATCTCGTTCCAGGGCGGCGGTTTCGCGCTGATCAACGCCGGTACGGCGGAAACCTACGGCGGTGAGATAGACCTGTCCTGGCTGCCCGGGGAGGCCACCACGATTACCGTCGGCTACGCCTACAACCACGGCGAGTACGCGGACTTCGAGGAGGGCCCCTGCTGGACCAGCCGTCCATTTCATACCCA
>JAWVYG010000525.1:0-3249 GCA_033722815.1 Halioglobus sp. | reverse complement strand
CCGTCCGGTCACCTGGAAGGCTACATCGCCCTGCGCTGGATCAACGCCGACCACTACCCGAAGCCCGATTGCCTGCAGGTGAAGACCGGCCAGCTGGAAGCTCACCTGCCGCAGGGGATGAAAACGATCACCAAAGCGCAGCGCAAAAAGCAGCTCGCCGCCCGCCGGGCCGGCGTACTCAAGCGCTTCCCCTACTAGGCTTCCAGCGTGCCGAAGATTGTCGATCACGACGCCCGCCGCTTCGCCATCAGCGAGGCGACCGCCGGCCTGATCGCCCAGGGTGGGCTGGAGGCCGTGACCATCCGGGAAATCGCCCGGGTGAGCGGCTATACCAAGGGCGTGATCGGCCACTACTTCGAGGACAAGGAAGAGCTGATCGACGGCGCACTGGCCTGGGCCAACCGCTGCTACGAGCAGCGCGTCATGACGGCGACCCGCGGACAGCGCGGCGTCATGGCCCTGCGCCGGCGCATCGAGGCGACCGTCCCCGGCACGAAACGCGTGCGCGACGAGTGGAAGGTCCGCCTCGTATTCTGGAGCATGGCCGCGATCAAGCCCGACCTGCGCAGGAGCCAGCAGAAGCGCTTCGCGCTTGCGGTGGAGAGTTTCGAGGGCGACCTGCGCCAGGCCATCGCGCTGGGTGAAATCGCCGCCGATGTCGATGCGCATACCACGGCGCGACACCTGGTGAACATGATTACCGGCATCAGCACGGCCGCCCTGCACAACAGCGCCGTGTATACCCCCGCGACAATCGCCGCCGAGATCGATTTCCTGGTGCACGATTTCTGCGCTGCAAAGGAGCTGGAGACACCGTGAAAAAGCCAGCAACACAGCGTTTATCGCGCCCCGCCGTGCAGCGCGCTGACGGTATTCACAAACCCGTTATTTTGAACAGCAGTGACAGGAGTCAGGCAATGGATCTGGGATTACAAGGCAAGACAGCGATCATTACCGGCGGCAGCGGCGGTATCGGCCAGGGCCTGGTACTGGAATTCGCCAAGGAAGGACTCAACGTCGTCAGCGCATCGCGCGACGCCGCCACCGGTCAGAAACTGGCGCAGAAGGCGGAGGAGCTCGGTTACCCGGGCAGGATTCTCGCCGTCTCCACCGACGTCACGGATCGCAAGTCCGTGGACGCCATGGTCGCTAAGTGTCACGACGCCTTCGGACCCGTCGACGTGCTGGTGAACAATGCCGGCGGCGCATCGGAGCCCGCGGTATTCGAAGAGCTGACCGAAGAAAACCGCAAGTGGGAGATCGCGCTCAACATCGACGGCGTGGTGAACTGCTGCCAGGCCGTCGCCGACGACATGCTGTCCCGTGGCACCGGCTCGATCATCAATATCTCCTCCAACTCTTCGCTGCTCGGCGAGGCGGCGGTGAACATCGTGCACTACGGCAGTGTGAAGGGCTTCGTGAACTCCTTCAGCAAGTCGCTGGCCTGGGAGTGGGCGAAGAAAGGCGTGCGCGTGAACAACATCTGCCCCGGCTGGATCGTGCCGGAGGACGAGAAGGACGTGGGCGGCGACAGTTTCTGGAAGCGCTACGGCTTCGAGATGATGGGCACGCCGGACCAGATGCAGCGGGCACTGGAAGACGGCAACCTGTGGAACATGAGCGGCCTGCCAATACCGCGCCTGGGGCGCCCGGAAGATATCGCCAACCTCAGCCTGTTCCTGGCCTCGGACGTGTCCGGCTACATCACGGGCCAGATGATCAGCGTCAGCGGCGGCGCGTACATGCACTGACAAGTAGCATCGCCGGGCGACCAATACTTCAACACGAGACGCACGCCATGACTGATCCAGACTCACCCCTGTGGACCGCACCCGCCCCGCCCGAGTGGCTCGCGGCGATGAACACCGAGGGCAGCTACTTCGACCTGCCTGCGGTGGTGCCGCTGGACGAGGCTTCGCTGCTCGACCACGCCCGCCGCAGCACCGGCCTGGAGGATTTTGGCGACGACCTGTGGCGCGAACCCTTCGCCGTGCTGGTGAAGGCGCTGGAGGAGGAAGCCCAGCTCACCCTGATGGGCCGGCTGATGGCGCGCAACGACATCATCCTGTGGCTGAGCACGCGCCTGCAGGTGACGGACACGCTGAAGAAGCACCGGGAAATCCTCGAGGAGAAGATCGAGGCGCCGATGGTTATCGCCGGTCTACCGCGTTCGGGCACGTCGATCCTGTTCGAGCTGCTGGCGCAGGACCCCGAAGTGGGCGTACCGCTGACCTGGGAGGCCATCATGCCCTGCCCGCCCCCCGAGCGCGCTACCTACGATTCCGACCCGCGCATCGAGAAGGCGCACCACCTGGTCACACAGTGGAGCCGCGTGGCGCCGACCTTCGCCAGCATGCACGAGATGGGCGGCACCATCCCCTCGGAGTGCGGCCAGCTGATGGCGGGCACCTTCATCAGCGACCAGATTGCCGCGCTGCACCAGACACCCAGCTACAGCATGTGGTGCGCCCAGGCGGACTACTTGCCGGTGTACCGGTACCACAAGACAATCCTGCAGATACTGCAGTGGAAGAACCCGCGACAGCGCTGGCTGCTAAAGGCCCCGGAGCACCAGGTGCATCTCGATACACTTCTCGCAGTCTACCCGGACGCCCGTATCGTGCAGACGCACCGCGATCCGCTGAAGTGCATGGCCTCCACGACGAGCCTGATGGGCACGCTGTATAGCATGCGCTCGGACCAGCCGTTCAACGCCGCCATGTTCGAGAACATCATCATGGGCGAGGCCACTGCACAGCGCCTGGAGAACGTTATAGAGCAGCGCGCGGCGGGCATAGTGCCGGACAAGAACATCGCCGACTCGCGCTACCAGGACCTGATGGAGAAGCCGCTGGGCTGTATCGAGGGTATTTATGAGCATTTCGACATGCAGCTGTCGGACACGGCCCGGTCGAGGATGCTTGCCTACCTGGAGTCCAAGCCCAAGGGCAAGTTCGGCAAGCACCAGTACGAAGTCGATGAGCGCCGCAGCAGGGAGCGTCCGCTATTTGCGCGCTACCAACAGATGTTCGACGTGCCCGACGAGATGTAGGTCAACGTCGCCATGCACGAGCACTCAGGTGAACGCGAGCTACCTGCGCTCAAACGTACTCATCACGGCCTCCGGCTGATTGGCGTACCGCAAGTTCCCCGGTGAAGCCGCGACACGGCCGCGGCACCGACACATTCTGCAGCAAAGGTATACAACATGAGAAACATCGTCATCAGCGGCAGCGCGTCAGGCATCGG
>JAWVYG010000524.1:0-3252 GCA_033722815.1 Halioglobus sp. | reverse complement strand
GTACGCCTTGCGCACGTTATCGAACACGAAGATGCGGTTGTAGCCGATCAGCCCGTCCTGTTCGAAATCGAAATCCCGCGGGAACTTGCGCAGCTCAACGGCGCGCCGCTCCGGGCTCAGCCGGTCCAGCCACTGGGACTTCACCTCCCGTATCGGGTACTGGTTGGAGCCGGCGAAAAAGGTCAGGTTGCCGATACTGCCGGCGCCGCGATAGGTGTAACCGGGCATTGACAGCATCTTCGCGAACCAGCCCAGTTCTATAAGGCCGCTGGTGGAATCCTCGAGGAACTGTGCGCCGTTGCTCACCGTAGCCGGGCCGACATGGGTGGAGACCCCGGTCTTCACGTTGTGAAAATAGATCTGGGCGAGGGGGCGCTGGCCCGCGGGGGGCGTCATCTGGCAGCCGTGGTGCGGCGTCTCGTGGTTCATCAGCGTCAGCGGCATCTTCATGGAGATGTAGGGCCAGTAACACCACACGGACGCCGCCGAGCCGTACCAGATTTCATCGCCAGCGGTGGTCGAGCTTAGCGCGTACTGGGCCGATTTGAACACGGTCCGCTCGGGCTCTTCGGTGGCATAGCGCACCGGGTCGATCACGTTGTCGCTGGAGAACAGGGCATCCCAGGAGCCATCGGCGGGGGCACCGAAGGCACGGCTGAACGTCACCTGCAGCGGCGCACTGGCATAATTCGCCGTCGCCGTCGCCGTCGCCGTCGCCGCTGCGACCGCCGCGGAGGCCTCTCCGCGTGCGGCGCCGGCCAGGCACAGGAGCACCAGGCCGGGGGCCAGCAGTCGGTGCAAGAACTCGGGATTGGGCATCGTAAAACCTCGCCAGGGCGCCGGCGGGCGACCAGGGTAAAGTTGCCCTGGCCTCTGGCCGGCCAGTTGCGATTATGCCCCGCCGTAGCCATCATGCAAGCCAATTCGCGCGGTCACAGCCCGGCGTTGCACAGGTTGGGCAATTCTCTTTTTATGACAAGTGTCATGTTATGGATTATATTTTCACCACGGGCCGGAAACTTTTGGAGGGCACCATGGAATACCGCACTATCGACTGCGACCAGCACGTCATCGAACCCCCTGACCTGTGGGAGAGCTACCTGCCGGAGAAATATCGCGACCTGGCGCCGAAGCTGGTCAAGGACAAGGATGGCGGCGACGCCTGGCAGCTGGGCGAGGCCGTTGAGTCCCTGGGCCTGGTGGCGGCCATGAACCAGACGCCGAAAACGCTCAAGTGGACCGGCGTGAAGTATGACGAGATGCACCCGGGCATCTACCAGCCCGCACCGCGGCTGGAGCTGATGGACGAGGACGGCGTCGATGCCGCGGTATTCTTTCCCCCGCAGCGCACGATGATCTACTTCATGGGCCAGGAGAACGCATTCTCCCTGGCGGGCATGCAGGCCTACAACGATTTCATCTCCGATTTCTGCAACCACTGCCCCGAGCGCCTGGGGGCAATCTGGCAGATGCCCGCTACCACGATCGATGACTCGGTCGAGGAACTGCAGCGCGCCCATGCCGCGGGCGCCAAGGGTGTGGGCCTGGCCACCTGGCCCAACGGCGGCGCCATGCTGTCCGAGGAAGACGACCGCTTCTGGCAGGTGGCGGAAGAGCTGCACATGCCGGTCCACATCCACATCGGGCTGACGCCGCCGACCGTCAAGACCAAGCGCGTTGCGCAGAAAGGCGGCGTTCCGCAGCTGGTCCAGTTTTCCACCACCATGAGCCGCATGCCCGTGCTGTTCGCGGAATTCATCTTCAACGGGGTGTTCGATCGCTTTCCCGGCCTCACCGTGGTCGGGGGCGAGGTCGGCGCCGGCTGGGTCCCCTTCTTCAAGCAGGAACTGGACGATCGCTATCGCCGCAATCGTTACTGGACCGGGGTCAAGCTGTCGATGCTGCCCAGCGAATACTACCTGCGCAACTGCAAGGTGGGCGTGGTATCGGACCAGTTCGGGGTACAGAACTGTGACGCCGTGGGCGTCGACACGATGATGTGGTGTTCCGACTTCCCCCACCACATTACCGACTGGCCCAACTCACAACACCTGATCAACTCCATGGCCCAGGGCATCGACGAGGGCAAACGACGCCGGATTTTCTGCGAGAATGCGGGCAGGCTGTACGGTTTTTTAACGGACTGAACTTTCCGGCGACTATCTCACACAGGCAGCCACTCTGGGTTCGCCTGAACCGCGTGAACGCGCGGAAGATCTTTGTGTGCGCCCGCCGCAACAGGGCAGCTGATTAAATATCCCGGCTGCAGCATCACGGCAAGCGCGTTGCATACGCAGGAACTGCAACCGAGTTCCGCTGCTGTGAGGTACCCTCACGAGGACCCCGGGGCTGCGCATACTGGTTCCTTCGCGCCCGTCTGCTTCAGAGGCGGCGGCGGGCGAGAAGCATCATGCCGGCCGAAAGCAGCAGCAGCCACGGCCACCCGATCAGGGGTATGGCTTGTGGTACCGGAGAAGCCGTGGGCAGGAAACTGCTCTGGTTGTCGCCGGGATCAGGATCCAATGCATTCAAGCCACTGATCGTGGCGGTAACCGCGTAGTCGCCGCCCGCATTAACCGTGGCGGTAATCTCCAGGGTCGCCGACATACCCGCCCCAACCGGGCCGACCATCCACTCGCCGGTGGCACTGTTGTAAGCGCCACCGCCGGTATCACCTACATAACTGTAGCCGTCCGGCAGCGGGCTGGTCACCTGCACCGTGGCGGCGTCCGGACCGGCATTGTCGACCTGCACCGTGAAGGTCAGCGTGTCGCCCACCGAGGGCGCAGGGTCATCCACCGACACGGCCAGCGATACGTCCGCGCTGGCCAGCGGGACCGTCACCGACACCGTCGCGGTGTCGCTGTCTCCACTCGGGTCCTGCACCGTATAGGTGAAGGTATCCGTCCCGGCAAAGCCCGTGTTGGCCGTGTAGGTGATCTCGTCATCCGCCGGGTTCGGCGTGCCCATGGTGTCGATCGTGGCGGTGCCGTTCCCCGGTACCGAAACAGCGGTAATGGTCAACGCGTCGCCATCGGCGTCCGAGTCGTTGGCCAGTACGTCGATATTGGTCGGCACGTCCGGGTCTGCGCCTGCCAGATCATCGAGGGCCATCGGCGGATTGTTCGGTACCGTCGCCACGCTGTCGCTGTTGTTGCCCGGCACCGGGTCGCTGACATTCAGGCCACTGATACCCGCCGTGTGGGTGTAATCGCCGCCCGCATTGACCGTGGCGGTAATCTCCAGGGTCGC
>JAWVYG010000523.1:0-3258 GCA_033722815.1 Halioglobus sp. | reverse complement strand
CGCAACTGGCGGTGCAGGTCGCGCAGGGCCGCGGCGCGCTTGGCGACGAGGATGAGGCCGGAGGTGTCCCTGTCCAGGCGATGGACGAGCTCGAGGTAGCCGGCCTCGGGTCGCATCTGGCGCAGGCCCTCGATCAGCCCGAAACTCAGCCCGCTGCCGCCGTGTACCGCGAGCCCGGACGGCTTGTCGATCACTAGCAGGTCGTCGTCCTCATACACGACACGCTCGAGCAGCTGCTCACGGACACGGCCAGGTACGGACCGCGGCTCGCCGGGGTCGGACTCCCTGAAGGGCGGGATGCGCACCAGGTCACCGGCGCAGACGCGGTAGTCCGCCCTCACCCGCCCCTTGTTCACCCTCACCTCGCCCTTGCGCAGGGCGCGGTACAGGCGGGTACGCGGCACCCCCCGTGTTTCGCGCATGAGGAAATTGTCCAGGCGCTGCCCGGAATCGTCCTCGCGCACCCTGACATGGCGCACACCGGGGCTCTTGCTGTCTTGGCTGGCGTCTGTCATTACCCCTACAAGCCGTGTTCTTTCCCCGCCAGATGCGGTATAGTGATCGTCGTGGATGCACACGTGGCGCGGCCAATGACTGGCGCCCGTGACTATACACCCCCGGCGAACCATTGGGCCCGCACGAGCAGCGAGGCCTCGCCGGCGCAACCACACTGATTTGAAGAGACCGTCGATACCGGCCCGGCACATTGGCTACACGTCAACGACACGCCGTTACATCTGGCCACCATCGACTTGTAAATGAACCGGGCAGCGTGCTGCCGGGCCAAAGAATCAGAATTAGAGAAATTTCAGCGTCGTTGCAGCGCACCGAGCTGCGACACTAGCAAAAACACAGGTTCAGCACCATTCGAACTGCACGACGCTGCGCCGGGTCCCGCGAGGGGCCGCAGGCACACGCAAGCCGCGACAGCGGTACCGCCCCGTCAAACGGCCGGTTGTGGAACACGCCCCGCACTCCCCTGGAGTGGCAGGCGATATAGCACATTGTTATTGCCCCCTGGGGCCTCTACCTGGTTTTCCGCCCTCAAGCCCGCCGCCCAACAAGGTGATGGGTAACCATGAAAAAAATGCTAATCAACGCCACGCAGCCCGAGGAGCGGCGCGTGGCTATGGTCGACGGGCAGCGCCTGTACGACCTGGACATCGAAAATCGCACCCGGCTGCAGAAGAAAGCCAATATCTACAAGGGCAAGATCACGCGCGTCGAGCCGAGCCTGGAGGCCGCGTTCGTCGATTTCGGCGCGGAGCGCCACGGCTTCCTGCCGCTGAAGGAGATCGCCCGGGAGTACTTCTACCGCAAGCCCGGTGACGTCGACGGCCGCATGAAGATCAAGGACGTGGTCAAGGAAGGCACGCAGCTGATCGTGCAGGTGGACAAGGAAGAGCGCGGCAACAAGGGCGCCGCACTGACCACCTTCATCAGCCTGGCCGGACGCTACATGGTGCTGATGCCCAACAACCCGCGAGCCGGGGGCATCTCACGCCGCATCGAGGGCGAGGACCGCGACCAGCTGAAGTCCGCCATGAAGGACCTGGAAATTCCCAACGGCATGGGCGTCATCGTGCGCACCGCCGGGGTCGGCCACTCCTCGGAGGAGCTGCAGTGGGACCTCAAGTTCCTGCTGAACCTGTGGGAAGACATCACCAAGGCGGAGAAGGAAGTCAAACCCGGTACGCTGCTGTTTCGCGACAGCAACGTCATCGTACGCGCCATCCGCGACTACCTGCGCGACGATGTCGGCCAGGTGGTCATCGACTCGCCCGAGGCGCACCAACAGGCCTGCGACTTCGTCAGCCAGGTGATGCCGCAGTTCAAGAGCCGCATCCAGCTGTACGATGACAGCATCCCGCTGTTCAACCGCTACCAGATCGAGAGCCAGATAGAGACCGCGTTCCAGCGCGAGGTGCGCCTGCCCTCCGGCGGCTCCATCGTCATCGACCCGACGGAGGCACTGGTATCCATCGACATCAACTCCGCGCGCGCCACGCGCGGTAGCGATATCGAGGAGACCGCACTGAACACCAACCTCGAGGCGGCCGACGAGATCGCCCGCCAGCTGCGCCTGCGCGACATGGGCGGACTGATCGTCATCGACTTCATCGACATGCTCGCGGCGCGCAACCAGCGCGCCGTGGAGAACCGCATGCGCGACGCCCTGAGCATCGACCGGGCGCGGGTCCAGATCGGCCGCATTTCACGCTTCGGCCTGCTGGAGATGTCGCGCCAGCGCCTGCGCCCCTCGCTGGGTGAAACCTCGGCCATCGTCTGCCCGCGCTGCACCGGTCAGGGCACGATTCGCGGTGTCGAATCCCTGTCGCTCTCGATTCTGCGCATCATCGAGGAAGAGGCCATGAAGGAGAATACGGCCCGGGTCATCGCGCGAGTGCCGGTCGATGTCGGCACCTACCTGCTGAACGAAAAGCGGGAACTGCTGCTGGAGCTGGAAACCCGTCACCGGGTCTCGGTCATGCTGATCCCCAGTCCGACACTGGAAACGCCGAGTTACGATATCCAGCGCATCCGCAGGGATGAACTGGGCTCCCAGGCGGATCGCAGTTATCACATCATCGAGGAAGAACCGGAGACGGAAGCGCTCGAGGTCACCGATCAGACACGGCCGCGCGCCGAGGTTCCCGCAGTCAGGGCGGTCGCGCCCGCATCACCGGCGCCAGAACCCAGACAGCCGCAGCCGGCGACTGCCCCGGAAGCGAAAAAACCCGGCCTGTTCAGCCGGCTGTTCGGCGGTCTGATCGGCACCACCGGGGAACCCGCCGAGACCGAGCCAAAGGCCGGGAGCAGCCGGGAGGATTCCACACCGCAGACTCGCAGCCGACCGGACAGATCACGCGGCAGTGGCGGACAGCGTAGCAGCCAGGGGCGCAGAAAGCGCAGCGACGATCGCCAGCGCAGCACACGCCAGCCACGACGTGATGGCGGCCGCGGCAAGGGCACAGCCGCGACAGCCGAGGGTGGCGAGCAACAAACCGCTGCCAGCCGCCCGGCGGACCGGCAACAGGGCACCGAGGCTGCCGGGGGCGGCCAGCAACAACCGAAAAGTCAGCGACGCGGCAGGCGCGGCGGCAGGCGGCGTGGCGGGGCCAGGCAGGGTGGCCGGCGTAGTTCGGACGCCCGCGGCAATGACAAGCAGTCCGCGAACACTACTCAGGCGGCCGATGCGGGCACACAGAAACCGGCCAGCGAGACCGCGCACAAAGCACCCGGCGACACCGACCGTGG
>JAWVYG010000522.1:0-3259 GCA_033722815.1 Halioglobus sp. | reverse complement strand
GCCGGCGTCGAGGTGGAGCGCGCGCTCGCCGGGGCTGCCGCCAACATGCGTTATCGCGACCCGGCCAGCGCACAGCGTACCCTGCTCTCCGCGGCGGCGCCGGTGCGCGACGCACAGGGCGTACTCGGCGCGGTCGTGGTGCGGCAGAGCAGCGAGACCTACCTGAGTCTCACCGACCAGGCGTTCAGCCGCCTGTTGGGCTACAGCCTGCTGGCGCTGTGCGCGGGCGCGCTGGGCCTGCTCGCCTACGCCACGGTGCTGTCGCTGCGCATCCATGCACTGTCGCGCAGCGCGCACGAGGCGATCGGGCAGGACGGCCGCGTGCTGGACAACTTCAGGCGCAGCCGTGCGCGGGACGAGATCGGCGACCTGTCGCGCCAGTACGGCGACCTGCTGGCAAGGTTGCGCGAATACAACGATTACCTGCGCACGCTCAGTCGCAAATTGTCCCACGAGCTGCGCACGCCGATCGCCGTCATCCAGAGCTCGCTGGACAACATCGAGCAGGCCGACACCGACGCCGCACGACAGACCTACCTGCCACGGGCGCGGGAGGGCCTGCGGCGCCTGCAGCACATACTGTCCGCCATGAGTGAGGCCAACGGCCTCGAGGAGAGCATCCGCAACCAGTCCCTGGGCGCGACCGACCTGGTACCGCTGCTGCGCGAGGTGCACGCGGCCTACCGCGAGATCTATCCGCAACAACAACTGGCACTCGACCTGCAGCCGGAGACGGCCGTGGTCGAGGCAGTCCCGGAGCTATTGGTACAGGCGCTGGACAAGCTGATGGACAACGCGGCGTCTTTCACGCAGGCGGGCGGCGTTATCACCCTGGAGCTGCGCAGTAGCGGCGAGCACTACACACTCGCGGTGGCCAACGAGGGACCGACGCTCGACGAGCACGCGGCGGAGCGCATGTTCGAGCCGATGGTTTCGCTGCGCGAGGACAGCGGCGAGGCGGTACACCTGGGCCTGGGACTGCATATCGTGCGGCTGATCGTCGATTTCCACCGCGGCCGGGTGCAGGCCGACAATCTTCCCGGGGGGCGCGGCGTCGTGATAACGATCGAGCTGCCCGCGGCGCAGGACGGCGCTAGCTTACAAACGCCAGCTGCTTGATCTCCGCCAGCTGGTCGCGCAGTGCCGCGGCCTCCTCGAACTCGAGGTTTTTGGCGTGCTCGTGCATCTGGTTTTCCATCTGCTTGATCTTGCGCGACAGCGCGGCGGGCGACAGGTTCGCGAGATCGCCGGCGTAGCTGGCACGCGGCTCCGCCGCCTTCTTCGCCTTGCCCTTGCCGCGGGTGGGCATGCGCCGCGCGCCCTCCATGATGTCCTGCACGGATTTTTCGACACCCCTGGGGGTGATGTTGTGTTCGCGGTTGAACTCGATCTGCTTGTTGCGACGGCGCTCGGTCTCCGCCATGGCGCGCTCCATGGACCCGGTGACGGTGTCGGCATAGAGGATGGCGCGGCCGTTGAGGTTGCGCGCCGCCCGCCCGATGGTCTGGATCAGGGAGCGCTCGGAGCGCAGGAAGCCCTCCTTGTCCGCATCGAGGATGGCGACCAGTGACACCTCCGGCATGTCCAGGCCCTCGCGCAGCAGGTTGATGCCGACCAGCACGTCGAATTCCCCCAGGCGCAGGTCGCGGATGATCTCCACGCGCTCCACCGTGTCGATATCCGAGTGCAGGTAGCGCACGCGCACGCCGTGCTCGTCGAGGTACTCGGTCAGGTCCTCCGCCATGCGCTTGGTGAGTGTGGTCACCAGCACGCGCTCGCCCCGCTCCACCGTGGCGCGAATCTCGCCCAGCAGGTCGTCCACCTGGGTCGTGGCGGGGCGCACCTCGAGCTCCGGGTCCACCAGGCCCGTGGGGCGCACCACCTGCTCCACCACGGCGCCGGCGTGCTCTTCCTCGTAGGGCCCGGGGGTGGCGGAGACGAAGATCGCCTGGGGCACCAGCTGCTCCCACTCCTCGAACCGCAGCGGCCGGTTGTCCAGCGCCGAGGGCAGGCGGAAGCCGTACTCCACCAGCGTTTCCGTGCGCGAGCGGTCGCCGCGATACATGGCGCCGATCTGCGGGATGCTGGCATGGGACTCGTCCACGATCACCAGCGCGTTGGGCGGCAGGTACTCAAACAGCGTCGGCGGCGGCTCCCCCGGGGCGCGGCCCGACAGGTAGCGCGAGTAGTTCTCGATGCCGGTGCAGTAGCCCAACTCGCGGATCATCTCCAGGTCGTAGCGGGTGCGCTGCTCCAGGCGCTGGGCTTCCACCAGCTTGTCGTTTTCCTTCAGCTGCTTCACGCGTATGACCAGCTCTTCCTCGATCTCGTCCACGGCACCGAGCATCACGTCGCGCGAGGTGACGTAGTGGGTCTTGGGGAAGATGGTGACCCGGGGCACCTTGCTCTCGATGGCGCCGGTGAGCGGGTCGAACCAGCTGATGTTGTCGATCTCCTCGTCGAACAGCTCGATCCGCACCGCGTCGCGCTCGGAGTCCGCCGGGAAGATATCGATCACATCGCCGCGCACCCGGTAGGTGCCGCGCTGGAAATCCACGTCGTTGCGGGTGTACTGCAACTCCGCCAGCTGCCGCAGGACGCCGCGCTGGTCGATGATCTCGCCGCGTGACAGGTGCATGACCATCTTGAAATAGGACTGCGGGTCGCCCAGGCCGTAGATCGCCGATACCGTCGCCACCACCAGGCAGTCCTCCCGCTCCATGAGCGCCTTGGTGGCCGACAGGCGCATCTGCTCGATGTGCTCGTTGATGGAGGAGTCCTTCTCGATGAAGGTGTCGGAGGACGGCACGTAGGCCTCCGGCTGGTAGTAGTCGTAGTAGGAAACGAAGTACTCCACCGCGTTGTTGGGAAAGAACTCGCGGAACTCGCCGTAGAGCTGGGCCGCCAGGGTCTTGTTGTGGGCCATGACGATGGTGGGCCGCTGCAGCGCCTCCACCACGTGGGCCATGGTGAAGGTCTTGCCCGAGCCGGTCACCCCCAGCAGGGTCTGGGCGGCCAGCCCGGCGCGCACGCCGTCCACCAGGCCCTGGATGGCCGCGGGCTGGTCCCCGGCGGGCTGGAACTTGGACTCGACCTTGAACGGCTTGGACATCGGTATCTGGATTTCGCGCACTGGCAGCAGCCGACCATTATCGTCCAGGCCGCAGCGAATTGCAGCCCGGATTGGCCCCCGGGGCGCGCCTGTCCAGGTCCGGTCGCACAATCCGGATACGGGCATTATGCCGGTTGACCGCACCCG
>JAWVYG010000521.1:0-3259 GCA_033722815.1 Halioglobus sp. | reverse complement strand
GCAATCACGTCCTCCCAGTACTCGGTGCCGCCGAGGGCCAGTTGGTACTGCTTGCCACGGCGCAGGAACAGGGTGGTGTCCTGTTCCTCCATATAACCCATTCCGCCGAAGATTTGCGAGCCGACATCCATGACGTGGCCCACAGTTTCAGCCGAAAACGCCTTGGTCTTGGCCACGTAGCCGCGCGTGTGACGCCCCTTGTCGATCTGGAACGCGGTGAACATGGTCAACATATCCGCGCCGTACAGTTCCATGATGAGTTGCGCCAGGTAACCCTGGATGGTCTGCATCTGGCCGATGGGGCGGCCGAACTGCACGCGCTCACGGGCGTACTGTGTCGAGTGTTCATGCATTTCGAAGCCTGCCCCGTTGGTGTAGCCGCAAAACGCCACCACGGCCTTGTTCAGGGGCGGCTCCAGCGCCGCCCAGCCATCGTCGACCGCGCCGATAACCGCGCTGGCCGGTACCTCGACGTTGTCGAAGTCGACCTGGTAGTGGCGATCGCGGGACATCGTCGGCATGTGTTTCGTGCTGATGCCGGGGGTGCTCCTGTCGACGAGGAACAGCGTCAGCCCGGATGTCGAATCGGCCTCGCCCGTGCGCGCCGCCACGATCAGCGTGTCGGCGCCATCGGCGAACTCGACGAACAGCTTGCTGCCGTGCAGCCGGAAGGTGTCGCCGTCCCGCTGCGCCTGCAGCTTGATGTGCTGCGGTTTGAAGAAGCGCGAGAAGTCCTGGTAGGCAAACGCGTAGACCGAGTCCCCCGCGACGATGCGCGGCAGCAACTCGGCCTTCTGCTCGTCGCTCGCGGCGTTCGCGATCAGGTCGGCCGCCAGTACCGAAGTGAACAGGAACGGGCTGGGACAGACGTGCCGGCCCATCTCGCGGATGAGCACCACCAGGTCCAGCGTGCCCATACCCATGCCGTCGTACTGTTCCGGCACGATGATGCCCAGCCAGCCCATCTCGGCAAACTGGCGCCACATGTCGCGGCAGAAGCCGATGTCGGACTCCTGCTCCATGCGGCGCACGAAATCGAAGCCGCATTCCTTGTCCATGAAGCGGCTTGCCATGTCCTGCAGCTGCGCCTGCTCCTCGGTGAGTTTGATGTCCACTGCAGTCTCCTTGGGTGCGGGCCGCTCAGCGCTGTGGCAGTTCGGGTTTACCCAGCGCGTTGGGCAGTCCCAGCAGGCGCCGCGCGATGATGGACTTGGACGTATCCACGCCCCCAGCGGCCACGCGGGCGTGTCCCGCCATGAGGTACTCGTCCGCCAGGCCGCCGTCGAAGGGTGAGTGTTCACCGCCCCAGAGGCCGCCGAAGGGCCCCATCAGGTCGAGGGCAAGCTGCGCGAAGTCATCGCCGATCGTGGCGCCCCAGGCCTTGTTCATGGCCGCTTCCACGTCGGGAACCTCGTACTGGGCCCGGCAGATGGCGAGCCGCTCCAGCATGGTGCCCACCTCGACGCGGGCCGCCATGCGCGCCAGTGCCCTGCGGGTATAGCGGTCCTCGGCGGGTCGTTCGCCGTTGAAATCGGCATCGCGGAACCAGCCGACGATATTGTCGAAACGTCGCACACGCGAGGCGAACGACAAGATGGCGAAGCGCTCGTAGTCAAGGGCCTGCATCATGTAGTAGAAGCCCTTGTTCTGCTCGCCGACGAGACGCTCCCGCGGAATCTTCATCTTGTCGAAGAACACCTGGTTGGTGCGGTGCGTGGTGCCCTCCCTGCCCAGGGTATCCATGCGCGACAGTGTCAGGCCGGGCGTGTCGTGGTCGACGATGAAGATACTGATGCCCTTGTGTTTGGGGGCGTCCGGGTCGGTGCGCAGCGCCATCCAGTGCCAGCGACAGAAGTGTGCCGAGGTGATGTAGTGTTTCATCCCCGTCACCTCGAAGTGGTCGTCCCTGTCGATGGCGCGGCACTGCAACGAGCCCAGGTCGGTGCCGGCATTCGGCTCGGTATAGGTAATGGCCCACTGGCCCTCGTTGCGGAAGATCTTCGGCAGGAACTCCTTTTTCATCTCCTCGCTGGCCACGTGGTAGATCGTGCTCGCGATCGTACCGACATTCTTGCCGATGATCGGCGCGCCCGCGCGGTCCAGTTCCGCGTTGAGTATGAACTGCGCCAGCGGGATCGGGTTGGGCGAGCCGCCGTACTCCTCGGGGAATCCCATGCCGAGCCAGCCGCGTTCGGCCATCCTGGTGACGAAAGCGATGCGTGCGGGTGTGTCGATAAAGATGCTGCCCGCCACTTCCTCGGTGAGTTCCTTGTCGATAAAGTCCCTGACCTCTTCTCGGAAGGCAACCTCTTGGGGGCTCCAGTCAAAATCCACGCTTCGCTCCTGGGGATGGGAATCGCCCCGGACCCGTGCCTGGGACGGGCGCACCGGGGCAGGGTACTTTTTACAAGACAAATGTCATGTGATGATAGTACAGCGGGGCGGCGGTGAGAAGTCTCGCGGCGCTGCGCAACTGTCTGTGGTGGCTCAGGGTTGTTGCGCCGGGAGGCCGGCGACCGGCGCGGCACGCTGCCCGCAATTTGCGTCAGTGCGTTGCGGGCGGATATAGTTCCCGGCCGGGTGTCCACATTTTGTCCGGGTGACATCCGGTGTCCGCGAGCCGCCCGAAGCGAAGATCGCGACCGACAAGGAGCCCAGCAAGCACGCCATGCAGCCAGCCGTACACGCCGACGCCACGCCCGACAAGGCAGCGGTCATCATGGACTGCGGCGAGGCAATGAGCTATCGCCAGCTTGAGGAGCGTTCCTGCCAGTGCGCGCACCTGTTCGCCGACCTCGGGCTGCAACCCGGCGATGTCGTGGCCTTCCTGATGGCAAACGGTCCGGCGTATTTCCACGCCGCGTGGGGAGCGCAGCGCAGCGGGCTGTACTACACCCCCATATCGACACACCTGTCGGCCGATGAAGTGGCCTACATCGTCGATAACTGCGAGGCCAGCGTGGTCATCGTGTCGGCGGAGCTGCTCGATACCGTGCAGGGTATCCGCCAGCGGTTGCCCGGCGTGCGCAGCTGGCTGGTGTCCGGTGCCCACTCCCCCGGCTACGACAACTTCGAGGACGCGCTGGCAGGGTTTCCCATCACATCGCCGGCGCGCCAGCTCGAGGGCTGCGAGATGTTGTACTCCTCGGGTACCACCGGCTACCCCAAGGGCATCAGGAACCCCAACCCCGAACGCGAGATCGGCAATCCCGGCCCCTTTGCCCTGGGCATCATCGCCGCCTTCGGGCTCGACCGCGAG